>JALVMZ010000463.1 GCA_027032655.1 Desulfobacteraceae bacterium | reverse complement strand
ATCAGCTTCAATTCCCACTGAGAGCACTATCATATCAAATTCTTCCTGATGGATATCGCCTTTCTCATCTGAGTATTGAACGAGCAGGTTATCTGTGCCTGGAACAGGCTCTATGGTATGGATCCTTGATCTTATAAAACTTATACCATATTCGTCTTTTGCCTTATTATAATATAGTTCATAATCCTTACCAAATGTCCTCATATCCATAAAAAATATGGTGGCATCAATGGACCCTCCTGCATGCTCTTTTGAGATTATTGCCTCTTTGACAGCATACATACAGCAAACAGAAGAGCAGTAACTATGGTCACATCGGTTAACATCCCTTGAGCCCACACATTGAAGCCATGCTATTTTCTCTGGTTCTTTTCCATCTGAGGGTCTTTTAAGGTGTCCCATATACGGGCCTGTGGAACTCAGTATGCGCTCAAACTCAATACTTGTTAAAACATTTGGGTGTTTCAGGTAGTGATAGGTATCAAATGAAGAGGGATCAAATGGCTTGAAACCTGCAGAAAGTATTATTGCTCCCACATTCAGAGTTATCTTCTCATCTTTTTGGTCAAATTCAATGGCACCCGTAGGGCAGAACTTCTCACATGCCCTGCATTTCCCCTTCTGGAAATATATGCAGTTTTTTGCATCAATTAAATATTTCAATGGAACAGCCTGCTGATACTTCACATATGCTGCCTTTCTTTTTGCAAGCCCTTCATTGTATTCATCTGGGACCCTCTTTGGACATTTCTCAGCACATGTGCCACAGGCAATGCATTTTTCCATATTTATATATCTGGGGTGTTTTATGAGTTCTACCTCAAAATTCCCCTTTTCTCCCTTTACCTGGGATACTTCAGTAAGTGTTATTATATCTATGTTCAGGTGCCGGCCGACCTCGACCAGTTTAGGAGAGAGTATTCACATTGCGCAATCATTTGTGGGAAAGGTCTTATCAAGTTGTGCCATCATCCCACCTATTGAAGGAGACCTTTCCACCAGATAAACATGATAACCTGAATTTGCAAGGTCGAGGGATGCCTGCATACCTGCAATTCCTCCACCCACTACCATCACTGAACCTATTGTATGGACTCTTCCTCTTTCCATCAGGATAAAATCCTCCTGTCAGGATTATATTCTATCAAGTATCATGGGTAGCTTATCTTCCCACCCAACAGTAGATATGAGGACCCCTGGCAGTCCCATGTCCTTTATCCTCAGTATTAACTGAGAAGCAATTTCAACACATTTCTTTACTTTATCAGGGGCCTTTTGAATGTCTCTTATAATATCGGGGGGAATTGATATGTCTTTGATATTTCTGTCAATATATCTTGCCATACCTGCTGATTTGAGAAGTAGAATTCTCACAATTACTGCCACCTGAGAGGTATCTATTCTTTTTAGAAACTGCTCGAATCTGCGAATATCAAAGATGGGGTTTGTAATTACATATCTGACTCCGAGTTCTATCATCTTTTCAAGATTCTCAAGTTCGATATCCAGTAATCCTCCTGTTGCACCTGTATTGATTGATGAGCCCACGAAAAATTCGGGCGTTCCTTTAAGTTCAATGCCTGAGAGATCTTTCCCTCTTTGAAGGGTATTAATGGCCTCAAGAAGTTCAATAATATTCAGATCGTTCACCTCTCTTGCGCCGGGATGATCTCCAAATCTTATATCTTCACCCTGAATCACCATTATATTTTTTATGCCAAGGGCAGAAGCACTCAGGATATCTGCTTGAAGGGCAAGTCTGTTGCGGTCTCTACAGCACACCTGAAATATTGTTTCAATGCCCTCTCTTTGAAGATAAGCAGAAGCTCCCAAAGAGCTTGCCTTCATTACGGCACTTGCCATCTCTGGCACCACAATAGCATCCAGTCTTCCCCTTACAGGATTTGCCCATTTGAGCATGGGTGAAAAATAATTTCCCTTTGGAGGCTCGAATTCTCCAAGTATCACAAATTTTTTGGACTCGATCTTTTCCTTTAAGGACATCTTGCTTCCCTCCAGCTTAATTGCTCAGGCCATTTACAGCATTTGATATTGCCATCTTAAGGTCCTCAATACCAAAGGACTTTATATGATAATAGAAGATTCCCTGTTTCCTGATTTTCCCTTCAAGTTCCGGACTATTGTGTTCAGAGCATACAATAATTGGAAGTTCCTTTTCCATGCCTTTAATTATTGTTAAGAAATCCAGGTCCTCTTTCAATAATTCCATATCCAGCACAACAAGCTTTACCTTCTGGTTCTGCAGCATGAGAATAATCTCTTTAAGATTGTTAACGGTGTGCATATCATACCCTTTTTCATAGAAAAACTCCTCCAGCTCCTTTGATAAGGCCCCAGCAGGTTCTCCTATTATTATATTCTTTCTCATCTTAATAATAGGATAATTAGCAATTTTTATGCCTCTTATGATTTGCCTGTGATATCAATAGGTTAATATGAATGGATAAATCATTGATGAGATGGCGGTGGGAAATATTGCCACAGTAAAATTACAGAAACATCTACAACATACTTAATTTATTGGCAAATTTTATTGGAGTGTTGATTTTCTCATTTTGTTACAAAATTACCCAATATTGTATTTTTTTATTTTCATGCTAAGGGTTTTCCTGTTAATCCCCAGTATCTTTGCAGCAGAGGTCTTCTTCCCTTTTGTCTTTTTTAAGACAAACCTTATATACTTTTTTTCAAGTTCATGAAGTGAGGGTAGCTCTTCCGAGAACATCCTGAACTCTCCCTGTCTTTGAGAAATAAAGGATGGAAGATCACCGGGCCTTATCACATCTGTATCTTCAAGAACCAATATTCTCTCAATGGTATGTTCAAGCTCTCTTACATTTCCAGGCCATGAATATTCCATTAACATCTCCAGGGCATCTGAGGAGACCTCCGGAATTGGTCTGTTTATTTTATTGCTGAATTTTTCAAGGAAGTGGTTTACTAAGAGTGGTATGTCTTCCTTTCTTTTTCTTAGAGGCGGTATATGTATGGGGACAACACTCAATCTATAGTATAGATCTTCTCTAAACTGACCTTCTTTAATACATTTTTCAAGGTCCTTATTTGATGCGGCAATTATCCTTATGTCCACTTTAATCCGCCTTTGATCCCCCACCTTCATAAACTCTTTTTCCTGAATCACTCTGAGGAGCTTTGCCTGAATATTTAAGGTAAGATTTGAAATCTCGTCAAAGAAGAAGGTCCCGTGATTTGCAAGCTCAAAGAGGCCGTGTTTTGTTTGTATTGCTCCTGTAAAAGAGCCTTTCACATGACCAAAAAGCTCGCTCTCAAGAAGTGTCTCAACCAGACTGGAACAATCAACCGCAATAAATTCTCTGTCCTTCCTTTGGCTATAAGAATGAATGGCCTTTGCTACAAGTTCTTTCCCTGTTCCACTTTCACCTGTTATTAAAACAGTGCTATCAGTAGGAGCCACCTTCTTAATCTTTTCAAAGATTCTTTTCATCACAGGACTTCTACCAATAATGTGACTATGAAAGGCATCTATCAACAAACCTTTATTATCATTGTCTTTTGAACGGTCTTTTATATTATTGATTGTCTTTTCAAGGGAGGCATCGAGCTCATCCAGTCTGAATGGTTTTACCATATAATCAAGTGCTCCCAATTTGATACATTCCACTGCGGTATCTATGGATGGATAACCAGTAATCATTATTACCGGAGTGTTTGGGTAATGAGCTCTTATCTTTTTTAATACCTCTATTCCATCGATATCTGGGAGTTTTA
>JALVMZ010000462.1 GCA_027032655.1 Desulfobacteraceae bacterium | reverse complement strand
TTTACATTGCTTGGAGTTCGGGAAATGATGGATTTTTTATATAAAGAGCGAATCCCGGTTATGATAAAGGGTGAAAGGAGGCCCATTGATAAAGAGACAAAATCGCGCTTTGATAATTATCTGGCCACATACGGAGTATAATAACAGGATATGGACGATATAATACATGAATTAAGGGGGATACTTAAAAGCAGGACACCAAACAGGATTTTGCCGGATAATAGAGTTGTTCGCCATGCATCTGTGCTTATTCCTCTTTTCAAAAACTCAACCGACTATTATATACTTTTTACCAAAAGAACTGACTCTGTTGAGCATCATAAAGGGCAGATATCCTTCCCTGGTGGAGCAGTGGATCCTGAGGATGAGTCATATTTAGGCACAGCACTTCGTGAGGCAGATGAAGAGATAGGGCTACGGGAAGAGGATGTGGATATCCTTGGTCCCTTGGATGATACAATGGCTCTGGTTTCCAATTTCTTAATTCATCCATTTGTGGGGCTTATTCCCTATCCTTATGAGTTTAAGATAAATCAGCATGAAGTGGATCGGATACTCACTGTTCCTTTAAATGAGCTAATTTCCCAGGAGCGGAAAAAGAATATAGAATCCTTTGAATTTGACGGGGAGTTGTATCATACTCCTTTATATGAATACAATGGTGATATTATCTGGGGAGCAACAGCAAGGATTGTCCAGAACCTTCTTGAGATAATGAAAAATTGTGTGGAATCAGACCCATAGTTCTGGTATAAAAGTTATATTATTTTCATCATCCTGAGGGTTGAAGAAAGATACCCGAAGGATATCAGGGTCGGGACGTGGCTCAGTCTGGTAGAGCACCGCGTTCGGGACGCGGGGGTCGCTGGTTCAAATCCAGTCGTCCCGACCATATATTATTTCTTCTTTTTTCTTATTATTCTTTTTATTTTTTTCTTCTTTAATTGTTTTAGTTTTAACTTTTTAAGTTTCTTCCATTTATTAAAGATTCTTTTTCTTTCCTTCAGTCTCTTTTTAATTATATCTTTTATCCTCTTTCGGTTTTCAATCGCCCTTTTTCTTAAGAATTTTATTTTCTTTTTATAGGCAAGGAGCCTTCTTTTCATAACAAAGGGTCTGAG
>JALVMZ010000461.1 GCA_027032655.1 Desulfobacteraceae bacterium | reverse complement strand
ATTTTAAAAATTTTAAAAAGAATGGAGGTAAAATATGAAAAAATGGATATTAATAATTGTTGGAGTGGTAATAGCAGTTATTGTTGGAATTGTCATAATTGGTATTACAAATATTGGCCCAATAATAAAGAGGGTTGTAAATACATATGGTCCGGATATTACAAAGACCGATGTGCATATTGAAAAGGTGGATGTGGCCTTATTTAAGGCCAGAGTAAAACTGAAGAATTTTTATCTTGGTAATCCTAAGGGATTTCTAAGTCCGAGGGCAATGACTGTGGGAGTTATATCAATGGATGTTGATGAAAAATCTTTGAATAAAGACCCGGTTGTTATTGAGAGAATTGAGATCATTGCACCTGATATTAATTATGAAAAGACCAAAGGATCAGATAATTTCAGGGTGATTATGAAGAATATCCAGGAATCCATGGGACAGAAAAAAGGAAAAGAGACTGCTCCTTCTGAGGCCGGCCCCCGAAAGGGAAAAGGAAAAAAGATAATAATAAAAGACCTGATTATCAGGGATGGAAGGGTATCCCTGACCATGTCATTGCTTGGTAAAAGGACCATCAGCACCAGACTTCCTGATATTCACTTGAGAAATATTGGTCAGAAAGAGGGTGGTGCATCTCCTGAACAGATAGCCCGCCAGTTGTTATCGCAGATATATGCCAAAATTAACTCTCCGGATGTCATGAATCTTTTTGTGAAAAAATTAAAGGACATGGGATTTGGAATGGAATCCATCAGGGTTCTCAAAGGGGGCGCATTGGAGAAGATAAAGAGGCAGGTTCAGGAAAAGATGGGGACAGAAATACAGAAGAAGGGATTGAAGTCTCTTAAACAGCAGGTTGAGGAAAAGATAAAAACAATGGGGAAGCAAAAGGATGAGGGAAAAGATGAAACGGGACAGGTCGTTGATCAGCTAAAGAGCATTTTTAACAGATGAACTATATTATTATATTATCTGAGAGAGAATCTTACCGATTGAGTGGTGTATTACCACCACTGCATAATTGTCAAGGGGGGTGGGATCTCTATTAATTATCATAAGTCCTGCACCACTTCTTAGTGCTGTGGAGGGTATATCAGCAGCAGGATAAACCACAAGAGATGACCCAAGCACCATACATAGATCACAGCTTTTTGTAAATTCAAAGGCCAGTTGGAGTTTTTCCTGGGGTAAGGATTGCCCAAATGAGATTGTATCTGGTTTAAGTATCCCTCCACATTTATCACAATACGGAATCTTTTCACCCGATTTAACCCTGTTATGTATTTCATCCCGTGGCCACCTTTTTCCGCAGTCAAGACATGATACACTCACAGCGGTTCCATGAATCTCTATGATCTTTTCAGGATCATTACCTGCCTTATGATGTAGATGGTCGATGTTCTGGGTAACAATGCCGAGCAGTTTGCCTTTATCTTCAAGTCTTTTAAGTGCAAGGTGACCTTCATTGGGTTGTGCATCCCTTATCAATTCCCAGGCCTCTGTGCTCATCTGCCAGTATCTCTCCCTGGCCCCTTCATCATTAATGATTCTGTCAAAGTAAAAATCTGATGGATCATACCTGCTCCACAGTCCTCCAGGGCTTCTGAAATCAGGTATTCCTGATTCAGTGCTTATCCCTGCACCGCAAAAGACCAGGATATTTTGAGATTCATCAATAAGCTTCTTTGCCTTTTTTAATAAGTCATCATTATAAGTAGCCATTGAGTCAATCTCCTTCAGGATGTTTTTTGGCCTCCTTTCACATCTTGAACCACTTCAGGACTTGTCCATCAGATATAAGAAAGGCTTTGCCAAACTCGATGAACCTCTATTTTTTATAATATCCTTGGAATTACCTTAATTGTCATGCTGAGGGGCGTAAGTGGCGAAAATAACTGTATCAACACCCTCAGGATAACGAATGGATTATATTGTTCATTTTTGCAAAACTCTCTATAAATAAATATTGACAGTATATGTGATATATAATATATTTTATAAAATTTCTAAATTCAAAATATATCTATGGAAAGAAAATCAAACATTATTCTTCTCCTTCTTGATATCAGGCCAAGATCACCGGGCCTGATAATGCGATAGATTTTGTGTAATCAATAATCCGTTATCAGGCCTGACCTGATAACGGATTTTTTATTTTTAAATGGGATGGGTTCTCTATGAAAATAAAAATGCAAAAGGGGATGAATACCACAGGTCTCCATTCAAATGAAGACCTGTGGAGGGTCCTTCATGGTTAGATGATAGTCTAAGTATGATTTTAAATAGATTTAAAACCGGAGGTAAAAACCATGAAGGACAGGATATATGTATTTGATACAACATTGAGGGATGGAGAGCAATCTCCAGGGGCAAGTATGAATGTGGCAGAAAAATTAAGACTTGCTCACCAGTTAGAAAAGCTGGGAGTGGATGTAATTGAGGCAGGGTTCCCTTCCGCATCACCTGGGGATCTGGAGGCGGTTAAGGCGGTCAGCAGTAAGCTTAAAAGGACACAGGTTGCAGCCCTTGCCCGGACTACAAAGGAGGATATTGATGCTGCCTGGGAAGGAGTAAAGGATGCAAAATCACCCAGGATTCATGTCTTCATTGCCACTTCAGATATACACATGAAGCATAAGCTCAATATGACCAGGAAAAAGGTCCTTGAATCTATTAGGGAAGCTGTAAGTTATGCAAGGTCATTTACTGAGAATGTGGAATTCTCGGCAGAGGATGCATCAAGGAGTGACAGGGATTTCCTGTGTAAGGTGTTTGGAGTTGCCATTTCCTGCGGGGCAAGTGTCATAAATATCCCTGATACAGTGGGTTATGCACTGCCAGAGGAATTTGGAGATCTGGTAAGATATGTGATTGATCACACCCCTGACATTCACAGGGCAACAGTCAGTGTCCACTGCCATAATGATCTGGGCCTTGCAACCGCAAATACCCTATCAGGTATAAAGGCGGGGGCAAGACAGGTTGAGGTAACCATTAATGGTATAGGTGAAAGGGCAGGGAATACATCCCTTGAAGAAGTGATAATGACCCTTTATACAAAAAGAAAGATTTTTAATCTGGCTCATGGAATAAAGACAAAGGAGATATATCCCACAAGCAGGTTAGTATCCATGATTACGGGAATAGTGGTTCAGCCAAATAAGGCTATTGTGGGGTCAAATGCATTTGCCCATGAAGCAGGGATTCATCAGCACGGGATGCTCAGGAACAGGCTCACTTATGAGATAATGAAGCCAGAGACAATTGGAATAAAGGAGAGCAGGCTGGTTATCGGCAAACACTCCGGGAGCCATGCATTCAGGAAAAAACTATCTGATCTTGGATATGAATTGAGTGAAGAGGAGATAAAGGTATTGTTTCAAAAATTCAAAGAGCTTGCTGATAAAAGAAAAGAGATTATGGATGAGGATATAGAGGCCCTCATTGCTGAAGAGATACTCAGGGTGCCGGATACATATAGACTTATGTATCTCAATGTGGTAAGCGGAAATGTGGCTGTGCCCACAGCAACAGTAAAGCTTCTTGTTGAAGGCAAAGAGAGACTTGGGGCAGGATTTGGGGTAGGTCCCATTGATGCCACATACAATACAATAAAAAAGCTCACAAAGACAAAGGCAAAACTGCTCAAGTTCTCTGTAAACTCCATTACAGGCGGTATGGATGCCCAGGGTGAAGTGACAGTGCGTCTTAAGGAAAATGGCCTTATGGCACTTGGTAAGGGCACTGATCCTGATATAATTACTGCAAGTGCAAAGGCA
>JALVMZ010000460.1 GCA_027032655.1 Desulfobacteraceae bacterium | reverse complement strand
AAAAAAATAAAAAAAGTAATTAAAAAAATGAAAAATGACATTAAATATGATTTAACTATGGATGATTTTAAAAACCTCCTTTTACTTATTGATTCAATTCCGGAACGCTCCCTCCTTTTGGGAAAAGATGGTAAGATACTCACCCTCAATAGTTCTGCAGCAGAAGCATTGGGGATGAGCAGAGAGGAATTAAAGGGAAGAAATGTGTTTGAACTTTTCACTCCTGATGTGGTCCAGAAGAGAAAGATTTATCATCGTGAGGCCGTCAATAAGGGGAAAGTGGTGAGATATATGGACATCAGGGAGGGAAGATATCTTGACACCAGCCTTTATCCTGTAAAGGATTCTAATGGAGAGGTTTATGCTGTGGTGGTATTCAGCAGGGACATAACAGATTATAAGAAGAAGGAACAGGAACTTCTTACCAGAGGTGAAGACCTGGAGTTAATCATAGAAGACAAGACAAAGGAACTTGAAGACATACTTGTTAAATTGCGTAAGGAGATAAATGAAAGGAAAGAAATTGAAAAAAGGATAAAATGGGATAAAGAGAGGTTTGAGTCTTTATTCAGATACAGTCCCCTTGCAATAGTAATATGTGATGAGAACATGAGGATTGTTTCATGTAACGGAGCATTTGAAAGACTGTTTCGGTTCAAAGAGAAGGATATAATTGGAAAGGATATAGATAGATTAATTGTGCCGGATAAAGAACTTACCAATGCCTTTAAACTTTCAAAGGATACGGTTAATGGCCGTGTGATTCATGGAACAGGGAAAAGGAGGAGAAAAGATGGAAACCTGATCGATGTGGAATTTTTTGGCATTCCTGTGATAGTGGAAGGGTCGGTTATTGGCGCTTATGGAATGTATTGGGATATATCAGAAGAGAAAAAGGCAAAAGAAGAGCTCAAAAAGAGCAAGGAGAGATACAGGGCCCTGTATGAAGAATCCAGAAGGGCAGAAGAACTTTATAGATCCCTGATAAATTCATCTGCTGATGCAATAGTGATTTATGACCTTGAAGAAAGAGTGATATATGTAAGCCCATCATTTACCAAGCTGTTTGGGTGGACAATAGAGGAGCTCCTGGGAAAGAAGATACCATTTGTTCCTGACTCAG
>JALVMZ010000459.1 GCA_027032655.1 Desulfobacteraceae bacterium | reverse complement strand
GTATAGCATAAGAGAGTTTAGCATTAGCATCACCTGACCCCTATTCTCTATGGTTTTGAGTACTTGAAATTAACTTACGATTACGATCACCTCGCTCCCTATATCTCTGCCTATGCCCTATGCATTAGATGTCGCGTAGGGTGCGTAGTCACGCACCTTCAAACCATTGTAAAAAAATAGCATTCACCCCATCGGGTTGCGCATAAAAGGTGCGAAATTTCGCACCCTACAGTAGATAAAATACGATTTTTTAAAACGGAGGATTGGCGCATTAATAGCAGATACGATAAGATTTTGCAGACACATACAGACATAGACATAGGGGTCAGGTGATCGGTGATCGCATCTCCTATCAATTTTCCCATTGCCCCTTGACTGTGCCCTACCCAACACTTTAGCAATACTATACTGACAATAGCCTTGTTCCATGGTTTTGAGTACTTGATATTAACTTACGATTACGATCACCTGACCCCTATGTTACAGGAAGATATTCTGGATCTTCAGGTGTTAATTCACAAGTATTAATTTTTGTTTTAAAAGAAGAAGAATAGGGGTCAGGTGATGCTAATGCCATTATACTTCCGTCCTCTTAATAATCCTCTGTACCGTTGCCTGATTGAGTCCCAATACTTTAGCAATCATGTGCTGAGAGTACCCTTGTTGGTAGGCTTGGAGAATAGGGGTCAGGTGATGCTAATGCCATTATACTTCCGTCCTCTTAATAATCCTCTGTACCGTTGCCTGATTGAGTCCCAATACTTTAGCAATCGTGTGCTGAGAGTACCCTTGTTGGTAGGCTTGAACGATTTTTTTGTTTCTCTCTTGTGTGTCCTTGGCTTTCTCAAGCCTCCTTTTTAGTTGATTTATATCAGGCTTTGTATCTATATTGGGTGCTTCTACCAATGAGGATGCCTTTTTAAGCTCTTGCAGTTGTGTTGTATCTACAGGTTGGGTCAGGAAAGCTTCTATAGCTTCTTTGTCATCTCTGTAGTTCTGTGCTATCCAGGCATTTTTGAGACACTCAGGCAGGGTATCATCATCTATAAAGTAATGATAGGAGCTGTAAGGATAATGGGCAATATCTTTGACCATACCGGCTTTAAGGGGATTTTGTTCTATGT
>JALVMZ010000458.1 GCA_027032655.1 Desulfobacteraceae bacterium | reverse complement strand
GCACTCTGTTATCTCCTTCATAATGGCAGATATGAGCCCTTAAAAAAATCAGCCTTCAAGGATATGACGGACGAGGAAATCTTTGATGATCTGATAAAATTAAAAGATAAATGCCCGGATGATATAGAAATAAGGGCGATCCCGAAAAAGGAAGAAGGGAAAACCCTTCAAGAGGAAAAGGCGCCCCCTTCATTAACATTCAGAAAATTCAAAGGTAAAATAGATAAGTCCTGGAATCTGGCAAGCTTTTCTTCCTTGATATACAGGGTCTCTGATTACCTGGATGTGGCCGACTACGACCAGATGGATCTGCCTGATTCTGACACCATATATGAGAGGGAAGATACAAAGGGTATTGAGTCCTTTCCCAGGGGGGCCCGGGCAGGAATATGTATCCATAAGATAATGGAGAACCTGGATTTCAGACAGAGTAATGAAAGTATTATAAGAGATTTAATTAAAGAACAGTTATCTGAACATAACTTTGATCTGCTCTGGGAAGATGCCGTAATGGATATGATAAGGAATCTTCTTTCAATAAATCTTTTAAAGCATATGCCTGATTTAAGACTGTCCCTGATTCCCCCGAAACACAGATTAAATGAGCTTGAGTTCTACTTCCCCATAAAACAACTCTCAGCCGGAAGATTAAAGGAGATCTTTACAGACAACTTCAGATGGGATATGCCGGAAGAGGTTCCTCAACATATTGGAAGACTTGAATTTTCACCATTCAGGGGATTCATGAAAGGGTTCGTTGATCTTGTTTTCTCATACAGAGACAGATTCTTTATCATTGATTGGAAGACAAATTACTTGGGCAATCACATAACGGATTATAATCAATCTGCCATGAAGGATGAAATGTTAAAACACAACTATTTTCTTCAGGCTATCATTTATACAATAGCAGTGAACAACTATCTTAGATCCAGAATTCCAGATTATAGTTATGAAAGATATTTTGGCGGGACATTATATTTATTTGTAAGGGGTATCTCCCATGAGGCAGGACCGGATTATGGAATCTATCATATAACACCTGATGGGGATGCCATAGAAAGGGCAACATCAATTCTTATGGGTGATCGAAGATGATTGATATTAAAAAGCAATGCCCTGAACTTGATTTAATGCTCAAAGAGGAAGTTATTGAGCCCTTTGATGTGGAATTTGCAAGGATTATCTCTCTGATTGAAGGCAAAACATCAAGGGAACTGGCCATTGTATCATCTCTTGTAAGCAGGCTGAGAAGAGATGGTCATGTGTGTGTGGATATGAAAGAACTCTTAAATACTGGCAGTGAAAATGCTCTTATTGCCCTTCCCTTTAAAATAGATGAAGAATTTATTAATAAATTGCTCAACACAGAGTCAATCGTAAAACCCGGTATAAGAGGGCCTCTTGTCCTGGATCAGGAACTTCGCATATATCTTTACCGGTTCTGGATGTATGAGCAGATACTTGCTGATGCAATTAAAAAAAGGGCCATGAATGACCTCTCTATCCCTGACAAAAACAGGATCAAGAACAGAATGGATCAGCTCTTTGCCGAAACAGATCAGTATGACTGGCAAAAGATAGCCTCAGCCATGGCATTAAAAAAGAGATTCTGTGCAATATCAGGTGGACCCGGAACAGGGAAAACGCATCTTATTTTCACGATCATATTACTGCTCAGCGATCTGAATCCAGAGCAAGATATAAATATTGCACTTCTTGCACCCACAGGTAAGGCATCAGCTCGAATGAAAGATGCCTTCAAGAATAGATATTCCCTTATACAGGATATGAAGAAAAATGTTGCCCTTCCATATACCTCTACTATTCATAGATTTCTTATTGGTTTAAAGTTAAAGAGAAGATTTGAAAATCTGCCCGAAAAACCTGACATTGTGTTTGTGGACGAGGCATCAATGGTTGATCTTGAATTGATGACCAGATTAATCCAAGCCCTTCCAGAGCACTGCCAGATTATACTCACAG
Source organism: Desulfobacteraceae bacterium (assembly GCA_027032655.1). GTDB lineage: Bacteria > Desulfobacterota > DSM-4660 > Desulfatiglandales > JALVMZ01 > JALVMZ01. Next base: position 1,816 of record JALVMZ010000458.1, on the reverse strand, counting down.
GGGATAAGGACCAGTTATCCTCTGTTGAAGCAGGTGCAGTATTTTCCGATATCTGCCCCCAGGAACGAACAAATAGTTTTTCTCCTGCCATGTGCAGTTATCTGAATGAAGCTACAGGATATAATCTGGTATCCAGTGCCGATAAATCAGAATCAATGGGAGATTGCATTGTGAATCTGGAGCGAAATTATAGATTCAGTGCTGAATCGGGCATATATCACTTGAGCAGTGCAGTCAGAGGAGGAAACTGGGATTGTGCCATATCAGTCCTGAAGGATCACAGGTATCCGGATGTCACATGGAGGAGGATTAACTCAGTCCAGATGCTGCACATGAATATCAGAAAAATGGTAATCGAGAATTTCAGAAAGCTTCACAATATATTCACCCCCTTTGATGCGATCAGGATTCTGGATAGCTTCAGGATACTTACTCCCCTAAGGGAAGGTCCCTTTGGAACGGTTGCAATAAATAGATTTATTGAGAATATACTCATCAGGCAAACAGTGGGAGATATTATAAATGAGTGGTATCATGGAAAACCCATAATAATTACCAGGAACAACTACGAACTTGAACTGTTCAACGGTGATACAGGGATAATTCTAAAAGATACACCTGCTTCTTCCGAACTCAGTGCATATTTTACATCCGAAGACAATACCTTCAGAAGATTTCATCCCATGGTCTTACCTGACTGTGAAACAGCATATGTGATGACAGTTCATAAGAGTCAGGGATCTGAATTTGAAAGGGTCATTCTTGTATTACCTGATCGTGATAGTCCACTTCTTACAAAAGAGCTTATCTATACAGCCATTACAAGGGCAAAGGAGAGTGTTGAAATATGGGGTAAAGAAGATATTCTCAAGAGTGCTATCAGCAGAAAGACCAGAAGACTATCAGGTCTAAAAGATCTTCTCTGGAAATAAAAAGGGCCGTCCGTTCCGACGGCCCTTGCCACCTCATTTATGGCCTATATATTAATGGACCTTAATCTTCTTGGACTTTTCTCCCTCTTTTTTGGGCATGGTCACCTCGAGGATTCCATCTTTGTAAGATGCCTCAATCTTGTTCTCATCCACTTCACCAGGAAGCCTGAAACTCCTGTAAAAAGAGCCTCTTCTTGTCTCTTTGAGGTAGTAATCAGCTCCTTTCTCTTCCTCTTCTGCTTCCTTCTTTCCACTTATGGTAAGATATCCGTCCTCAAGGGTGATATTGATGTCATCCTTTTTAATACCTGGTAGCTCTGCTGTTAATTCAAACTTTCCATCTTTCTCAATCAGGTCAACGGAAGGGACCCATTCCTCTTCTGAGACTCCGAAGAATTCATTCCAAATCCTTTCAAAGAATGGATCGGATAAGAATCCATGCCCAAAGGGAGTAAGCCAGGAAGGTCTTCTCTGTCTTCTCATCAATGCCAGTGCCATATTAACACCCCCTTTCCGCAATTATATCAATAACTTATTTGCTCATTTCTTTTTTCGTTAAGAAAATAATCATCCAACACATGTTGTCAAGCCCCCTGATCCAAACTTTTTATCTTTTGCTCTTCTCCGGATTAGTTAATAGGAAATATACGAACTTATGGAAATTATAATCATTATGATTGAACATAACTATAATGAAATATATAGAAGAAATCAGGCGGATGGTATCGTCCTTTCGCTTCCGTTCGCTACGCCATCCATGGCTCCGCTCACTGCTGATTTTTTTCTGATTTACATCCATGTATCAGAAAAAAATAAAGCCGCTCAAGGAAGATACCATCCACCTGATGGGCTGTCCGGGTCTTTGTTGTAGCGAATGGCGGGAG
>JALVMZ010000457.1 GCA_027032655.1 Desulfobacteraceae bacterium | reverse complement strand
ATCTGAAGTGGATCTTTTGTTTCAGATAGCAGAAATATTAATTAAAAAATTAAACATAAGAGTAGATATGGAGATTCAAACAATTGATCAATTCTCTCAATTATTTTATATGATTGCAGAAGAATATTTCAGAATTAACAGATATGAAATGGCAAAGCTTGCACTTGATGTTGCCTATAAAATAAAGCCTAATCCAGAATTCATGAAAAAGAAGGGAGACCTTTGTATGTCTCAGGGAGACTACAGTGGCTGTGTTGATTCATATAGTAAGGCACTTGAAGGTAATTTGATTGAAAAAGAACTAATAAGCAATATGAAGGATGCGTTTTCAAAGCTTGGAAACAGAGAAGGTGTAATGAGATGTGAAGAGCTGATGAGTCAGCTTTAAGATATTTTTGATTTAAAGACGGGCAGGAAAAATTTCCTGCCCGTTTTTTTATCTAAAGTTTGTATGAGAAATGACGATACAAAAATTGAAAGAATCAGGAAAGGAGGTGAATCAAAAATTCATATTTCTGGCAGGGATGCCAGTATCAGACATTATGTCTGATAAAAATTAAAATCAAGGAGGATAGAGTATGGGATTAAGAATACAGAATAACATTACAGCACTGAATGCGCACAGGCAATTGACAATTGCCGATGCAGGTCTTACCAAATCACTTGAAAGGTTATCATCAGGTTACAGGATTAACCGTGCAGCCGATGATAGTGCAGGACTTGCAATCAGCAGGGGACTGAGAAGTGAGATTGCAGGTTTTAAGATTGCATCACAGAATGCATCTCAGGCAAACTCCATGCTCCAGATTGCAGAAGGTGCAATGGATCAGATTCATAATATCCTGGTAAGATTAAGGGAACTTGCAACTCAGGCCGCATCTGATAATGTAACAGGCACCGAGAGGGATTATATAGCAGCCGAAGCAGATAAGCTGGTTGCTGAAATAGACAGGATTGTGGATTCCACAAAATATTCAGGTCAGAATCTGATTAATGGTGATTTTGGTGTTACAAAGACAGGTAGCTGGACCAATGTGGATAATCTCTATGATTTAACCGCTGAAGCAGATACTGACGCAGGTGTATATACTGTTACAAAGGGGACCAATGCCTCAGGTAACCTACTGGTTACC
>JALVMZ010000456.1 GCA_027032655.1 Desulfobacteraceae bacterium | reverse complement strand
ATCAGGTATAGTGCTCGACAATCATAAAGAACCCGTTGAAGAGGCAGAAGTTACTATTCTTTTAAATGGAGAAGAGGTTGATCATATTGAAACAGCACATAATGGAAAATATGTATCAAGATTTAAGGTAAAAAGAGATGAAATAAATAACGCAACAATACAAATAAAGGCCACAAAGACCAGTTTCAAGACCACTACTCTGGAATTTAAAGGAGGAGAGCTGGCTAATAAAGGAGATCATTATTATATAAGCGAAGATATCAAAATGCCAAGGGTCCTGGGTCCAGCGTTCTGGATATCCACAGTGGTCTTTATTCTTGCGTATATGGTTATAGCATTTGAGTTACTACATAGAACAATTGCTGCGATGGTTGGTGCCTCTCTCATGATGCTCATCTCTTACACCATTGGAACAATAAACCCTGACTACCACATAATCTCATTTGAAAAGGCAATGGCATCCATTGACATGAATGTAATATTCCTCCTTATGGGAATGATGATAATAGTGGGAATTCTGAAACATACCGGAGTGTTTCAGTGGTGTGCTTATTTTGCATACAAACTGGCCAGGGGTAAGGTCTTTGTGCTCATGATATATCTCATGACCTTTACTGCGGTCACATCTGCATTTCTTGACAATGTAACCACCATGCTCCTTTTAACAGGAGTTGCCATTGAAATAGCTGTATCCCTTTCAATTAATCCGCTAATAATACTTATACCACTTGTGCTGGCATCCAATGTGGGGGGGACTGCCACACTGATTGGGGATCCCCCCAATATCATGATTGGTTCATATGCAGGTCTTACATTTACTGACTTTGTTATAGCGCTTTCACTTATCTGTGGACTCTCAATGATTGCCCTATTTATTTACTCAAAGATATTATGGGGGAAAGGCTATGCATCCGCAAAAGTGGACAATGTCCCCAAGTATGTTGAAGAATTAAAGGAAAAATACAGGATTACTGACCCTACTCTGCTTGCATATGGTTTAGGAATACTTGCCTTTGCAATCTTTCTATTCCTGAGCCATGGATACTGGCATATGGAAGTAAGTATTGCAGCATTGATGGGCGCATCTATTCTGTTTACCATCGCAATACTAACTGAGAAGGTAAACATGATTG
>JALVMZ010000455.1 GCA_027032655.1 Desulfobacteraceae bacterium | reverse complement strand
ATTGCTGCACCCCCTGGAATATGGGATGAACAACTGGATATCCTCGAAAAAAGCGGTGCCATTGTAAACTACCCCACACCGGAGCGTGCATCACTAACAATGGCAATGCTCTGGAAATACAATCTCACGATAAATGGGAGGTAAGGAGGAATAAGATGAACCAGAATGATAAAAGTCCCATAGCTTCTCTGCTGAATAAGGGCACCGGTATTCTAACTGAATACGAATCAAAGCTTTTGCTTTCAGCATACGGGATTCCAGCAGTAAAAGAGATACTGATTAAAGATAAGGCCGGATTAAAGGATGCAATGGAAAAGATAGGATTTCCTCTTGTTCTTAAAGGATGCTCAGTCAGATTTTCTCACAAAACAGAAAAGGGGCTCATTCATCTGGATATAAGAACCCCTGAGGAGGCAGAAAGGTCATTTGATGAGATATTGGCCAGGATGGACGACCCGGAGGGTGCAGTTCTTGTCCAGGAATTGGTAAAAGGACAGAGGGAGTTAATGGCAGGGCTTATCCGTGACCCACAATTTGGCCCATGTGTTATGTTTGGACTGGGGGGTATATTCACTGAGGTTCTGAATGATATATCATTCCGGGTTGCTCCCATTGATATGGATGATGCAATGGATATGATGAAAGAGATAAGGGCACGAAAAATACTTGATTCAATTCGTGGGATGCCTGCTCTTAATCTGGATAAGATGGGAGAGATACTCATAAACCTGGGTAGAATTGGCCTTGAAAACCCTGAGATTAAGGAGATAGACATAAATCCCATAATAGTATCAGGCAGTGAACCTGTATCAGTGGATGCACTTGTGGTTCTCAATGGTTCAACTGGAGAAGAAAAATGAAAACCACCCACACCTTATTAAAACAGATGGCCCAAAATGAGCCATTTGCAAGGCTCCTGGATATAAAAGTGCTTGAGATATCAGATGGATATGCCCGGGTTGAGGCAAAGATAACAAAAGATATGCTAAATATCCATGGAATCACCCACGGTGGTGCACTGTTTGCCATAGTGGATGAGGCCTTTGAAATGGCATCAAACTCCCATGGAACAGTTGCAGTTGCCCTTAACATGAATATAACATTCTTTGCCCCAACAAGGGCAGGTGATACACT
>JALVMZ010000454.1 GCA_027032655.1 Desulfobacteraceae bacterium | reverse complement strand
CCGTTCTTTGCAAGTGCAATCTGACTGCATCCTGTCTGAACCACAAGCACATCATTTTTAATGAGTTCTCTTACCAGCTCCACATGCACCCAGTCCTGTTTCATCCTGGGATTTGTGCATCCAACCACTCCTGCAACGCCTCTGATCCTTCCATTAATGATGTTGTCATTTAAAGGTGTGTATGATGCCCTGAATGTTCCACCAAGCATATAATTAATATATTCATGGGAGAATCCATGGATTCCCAGATTCTTTATATTGGGAATCTCAACAGGTGCCTTTCTGTTTTTAAATCTTGCAATGGCGTTCTGGACTATCAGATCGGTGCATTTTCTTGGTTCATGCTCTTTAAATTCTATATGTTCAACCCCTTCAATCTTGCACCTGGGATTTGTGGTAAAGAGTTTGGTCCCATAGCATTCTGCCACTTTGCCAAGGTTCTGCATAATGCACTGGACATCCACTCCCATTGCATCCACTGCACTTGTTGCCATGACCGCTTCAGTTGACATGAAATTACCTGCATGGGGGACACCATGTCTGGAAAGCATCTCTGCACCTGAGCAGCACATCCCCACTAAATTAATCCCCTGGGCACCTGCTTCCTTTGCAGCCTCGATTAGGACAGGGTCATTTACTGATTCAAGCATGGATTCAAAGAGGTTCGGCTCATGACCATGAATGATTATGTTTACATGATCTTCCTTAAGACACCCCATGTTTACCTCAGTCCTTACAGGAGTGGGGGTCCCAAAAAGTATATCTGATATCTCTGTGGCTACCATGGAACCACCCCATCCATCTGCAAGGGCAGTTCTGCTGCACTGGACCATGATATTTTCATAGTGCTGGTCAACTCCCATATGGGTCCTGTGCATCAGCTCCATTATCTCTCGCATGGCTCCCCTTGGAACCACACCATGTTTCCTCCATGTCTCAAGGGTCTTGGGGGGGACCCGCTTGGCGAATGGAATCTCACCCTCAACCTGGGTGTATGTCCTCTCAAGCTCCTCATAAAGATCCTTCGCCACCTCAGCAAGTTCTCTCCCTTCTGTTTCAATGCCAATGGATTTTGCCACCTCTTCCAGTTTCAGTGGGTCTTTAATGGTATAGTCTTTTATGTTTCCATTCACCACTTCCCTGAAAACATCAAGCATGCTCATACCATGGTCTGTATGTGCGGCAGCACCTGATGCCACCATCCTTGCAAAATTTCTTGCCTGAATGGTATCAATGGTTGCCCCGCATACCCCCACTTTTTCATACGGAGCCTTGGCATTGAGCCTGCAGGGACCCATGGCACAGTGTTTACAACAGGCGGATTCTGCTCCGATTGGGCATGCCTTCATACTGGCAGCCCTGTCGAATGCAGTATCAACACCATCCTTTCTCATCTTCTCAAGCATCCTGGATGTGGCTTCACATGTGGTCAGGTCTCTAATATCAGGCTGCTTTGAGATTTTTGATACTTTCTTCTCTTTGTCCATTATTATCCTCCTTCAAAAATAAAAAGGTTTTATCTCTTCTATGATTAAATGGGATTCATCCCATATTCATTTCAGTGTTTCAAGCGAAAAATACAATTAAATTAGCTTGGAGACCCTGATGTCCCTGTTCCTTCAATAGCACACTTGGAAAAATCTATCTCCTGACCGCATCCTGGACAGATATGCTTTTTATCAAACTCGTCTGAAAATATCTCTTTTACCCTGCCACAATTGGGACATTTACATTCAAATGATTTCAGGTTCCTGAATTGCTCAAAACCAGGGCAATGTTTAGGCGTTGACATCTTATTATCCTCCTTAATTTTTTCTACCCCTCTAAAATTGAAGGGCATTATTATAATCAGCTATTAATCTCTTTTATTTTTTCTTCAAGAGAATCCCCACGGCTCTTTCTACATACCGGACACAACCCCAGAAACTCAAGATTGTGTCCTAAAATTGTGTATTTTGATACCTGTATTATCCTCTTTTCAAGCTCATCGAGCTCATCCTTAGGGGGCTCAAAAGGGATATCATCCACTCTTCCACAGACCATACAAACCACATGATAATGATCCTCTGTATTTGAGTCAAACCTCATCTGAGGATATGCCTGATCAATCTTTCTTATATAACCCTCTTTGGATAAGATATCCAGATTTCTATAAACTGTGCCCAGACTCACTTTTGGAAGCCTTTTTCTTACCGCCTCATACACTTCATCAGCAGTGGGATGGGTATGCATTTTCCTAACCTCTTCAAGTATCACCTTACGCTGTTGGGTCATTCTGTAAGTGGTTTCACCCTTCTTCAATCAAAACCCCATTTTTAAAAATAGTAATTATTACTAATAATATTTGTTTTGATTATCCATGTCAACATATTTTATAAAATAAGGAAAAAATCCGGAGGAGGTAATGATGAAATTTGAGACTATCCAGTATGAGATAATAGAAGAGGGCATAGGAGTCTTGTCCCTGAATAGACCCAGGAGGTATAATTCAGTAAACACGGAGATGCTGTCTGAACTTGAATTGTTCTGGAAGGATAGGCTTTATGACCTGGGAGTAAGGGTCATCATTATGAAGGGAAATGGGAAAAGAGGATTCTGTGCAGGACTTGACATGAAAGAATTAATAAAAACCAATCAGAAAATGAACACAGAAGAATTTTACAATTTTCAGCAGAGACTTGCAAGACTGCTGATTTCCATGAGAAGAACTCCACAGCCTATTATATGTGCGGTGCACGGTGCTGCGGTGGGGCTTGGTTTCAGTTTTGCCCTTGCATCTGATTTAAGGATTATTACCCCTGATACTAAATTTTCTGCAGCATATATAAATATAGGACTTGGTGGTGCTGATATGGGATGCAGTTATTTCCTGCCCCGCCTTATAGGTGCAGGAAGGGCCTATGAGTTCATGTTAACAGGCAATTTTATGAGCTCAAAGGAGGCCATGGACCTGGGTCTTGTAAGCAGAATAGTGGAATATGATAAACTACTGGACTCTTCTCTTGAAATTGCAAGGACAATGATAAAGAAGAATCACATGGGCCTCAGATTAACCAAAGAGGCAATAAATGCAAATATGGATGCGGGAGGTCTGGAGCAGGCACTTAACATGGAAGACAGAAATCAGATTCTACTTGTAACAAGAAGTATGCTGGAACCTGAAAGCAGAAATACCAGATACTTTTAATCTCTTCAGAATGGAGAGAATCCATCAGCCATAATAATAAACACTATATTCGGTCTCCTGGCCCAGTATCTCATCTATTTTTGATTGAATCTCCTTTCTCTCTTCACTGTTCTCCCAGGCCTTCCAGGTATCGATAGACTGCCAGGTGCTGATTACTAAGAATTCATCAGGGCTATCTATTCTTCTTAAAGTTTCCCCTGATATATATCCTGGCTGAATGGTGGCCTTGGAGCGCAATTGAAGTAAAAGCGGTAGCACCTCTTTTTCTTTCTCTGGTGTTATATTTCTTCTTATAATAATCTTCACTGCCATAATAGGACCTCCTGTTAATTTTGTATTTTTTATCATACTAAGGATCAAAAATCAAAATTAATTAATAATCCTGTTCTCATTTTGATTCAATATTTTTGCCCACTGGTTTTTATCTCAGATATTTTGTATAATATAGGCTTTTCTCCAAGTCAGTTGATAAAAAAATATCATTAACTATTGGAAATTATGATCATTATGATTGAACATAATTATAATGGAATATATAGAAAAAATCAGGCGGATGGTATCGTCCTTTCGCTTCCGTTCGCTACGCCATCCATGGCTCCGCTCACTGCTGATTTTTTTCTGATTTACATCCATGTATCAGA
>JALVMZ010000453.1 GCA_027032655.1 Desulfobacteraceae bacterium | reverse complement strand
GACTGATGAATGTACTGGAGCTTACAGGTAAAAAAGTAGATGAGATCAAAATAGTCATTAACGGTGCAGGAGCAGCGGGGATCTCCTGTGCGAAGATGTATCAGGATCTTGGTGTAAGACACATCATCATGTGTGACTCAAAAGGGGTTATCAACACCAATAGAACGGATCTTAATAAATATAAAATACCTTTTGCCGTAGAGACATCTGCAACAAGACTCTATGAAGCCATAGAGGGTGCAGATATGTTTTTAGGGCTTTCTGTAGCAGGAGCATTGAGTAAAGAGATGGTGGCTAAAATGGCACCAAATCCGGTTATCTTTGCCTTGGCAAACCCTATACCGGAGATACTTCCTGAAGAGATCATGGAGGTAAGGGATGATGCCATTATTGCAACGGGACGTTCGGATTATCCCAACCAGACCAATAATGTACTCGGTTTTCCTTTTATTTTCAGAGGGGCACTGGATGTGCACGCAAAGAAGATCACCGAAGGGATGAAAATGGCAGCAGCTAAAGCACTGGCAGCCTTGGCAAAAGAGCCTGTACCCTATTATGTAAAAGCAGCTTACCATAATGATAATATAGCATACGGCAAAGAGCATATTATCCCGTTACCATTTAACAAAGAAGCACTTATCTGGGTGGCATCGGCAGTTGCAAGAGCGGCTATTGAAGAGGGTGTTGCCCGTGTAGACAGCTATGATGATGAGGAATATAAAGAACACTTGCGATGTCTTATCTACGGATGTCCGGAAAATGAGTAAACGGCATAAATAATGAATTTAAGATCCTATTTAGACCTTTATTCTTTACTGCAGGAGGACGGCTCTACAGCAGAAGAGAGACGAGCTTTCGGTCTCTCACATGTTACTGTAAAAGATAAGCCTATAGAGCAACTTTTGGCGTGGGTGGAGGAGCATAAATATCAGTTGAAAAAACCGTTGTTGAGTGAGACATACTCTTCAACACTTTATGGTGTTTCATTGACACTTGTGATCATTGCTTTTGTTTTAGGGATGCTCTCGGGTATTGGGCTGCTCAGTTACAATGGGCATGAACCGGTCAATGTTATCTATTTTATAGCTATGGTCGTATTTGTCCCTCTTTTTACTATGACACTCACACTCTTTTCCATGC
>JALVMZ010000452.1 GCA_027032655.1 Desulfobacteraceae bacterium | reverse complement strand
CATTGTGACAGTGAAGACACTGGCTCACAGGTATGTTTCTGGTAAAAGAGTGAATAACGGGTCTCCCTGGTTTTGTCTTATCTATTGCAACATCGTTTCCTCTGTAAAGTCCGTCATTATCATAGACCACATGACAAGAGGCACATCCTGTGCTTCTATAAAGACCATATCCACCGGGTCCTTTTGTGGATATGTGGCACCTGAGACACCTCTTCCTCAAGAAATCATCCACAAGCGTGGATGGATTATCAGGATAGTTTTCCTCAGTAGGTTTGGGTGGAGGCCTTAGTGTCCCAATGCCGTATATGGGTGGATAGGCACTCCTCTGTGCACCCCAGAGGTATCGTGTCTGATTTATTATGCCTGCCATGGTGTAATGAAGGGATTTTTTGAGTGTTTCTATCTCCTTTTTGTGGCATGGCATACAGAATGTCCCCCAGTTCTCAGGAGATGATGGATTTGAAACAATCTGGCTGTGGTCTTTTAGATGCCCTCTTTGTCTCATATCAGGCAGGATATGACACTCTATGCAGTTCTGGTCATGACTTTGGCTTATCTTTTGAATACCCCTGTGGCATTCCATGCAGAGAAGATAATTAATGCCCTCCTTATCTCTGCCACCAGCACTGTTGAGCCATATCATAAACGAACAGCTCACAAAAAGGATTATTATCAATGTGTGCGGTCTCTTTTTCATTAATCAGACAGTCCTCTACATGGGAGATTTTCATTTAAGAACCGGTTCATACTCTTTTCAAAATCAGAGTAGATTGGATCATTATATGTATCATGACATCCTGTGCAGAGATTAACCCTCAGGATTCTTCTTATCTCATCCCTGTTAAATGGTCTCCCTGTCTTTGTAGATGGACTTTGAAGCACTTCCCCTTTTATATTTACAATGGCATCCGGTGGAAAATCCATATCCATACCCGATGATCTGGAATCATAGGTTGATCTGATTTTCAAGACCCCGTTATCAGTTAAGATCATTCCATCGCCAAGTCCAATGGCCTTTGGATCCCCATGGCACTCAGTGCATTTTCGGGCCCCCTTTCGGGTTGTGTGGGGATCGAATGGTGCGGAGCTCAATACCATAAATGACTTATCCTGCCTGAATCTGTTTTTCTCATCAAAATATGAGATAAATACCTGACATGGAAGGAAAGTTGCTATCCGGACTTCATCTTTTAGCCCCAGAATGGGCCTTGAAAAACGCATATATGATCTTGCCTCTTTCCATGCCCCGTGGGTGTGCTTACCGGTTAACCAGTCCCTTTTTTTAATTCCTTTTCTGTATGTAATGTGACATCCATAACACTGTGGCATCCACTGGCTGTGACATGCCTGACACGAGAGCCTCTCATGTCCATTCATTGTGTGATAGGATTCTGAGCTGGTGAGTTTTATCTCAAATCGTTTGCCATCCCTTTTCCTTATAAGATGCCACCTGCCATTAAATTTCTGGACATTGTAAAGCTGGGTTTTCTTGGAAGATATTGCTATCAGGGTGTTATCAGATATATCTGTTCTATTATTATAAAATGAAAGTCTTGCCCCCTTTTCATCAGGAGATTTTATTTTATATGGTTCTGGATTGTGGCAATCATTGCATCTTATATCCTTCTGGCCTTCCATGGTGGTATATCTCTTTCCATCCCCCATAAGTCCAGTGCCTGTATGGCAGTCAATGCAATCCATTCCTGCCTTTTCATGGTGAACATCCCCTTTTAGCTCTAAATAAAACCTTCCACCAGATAGTCTTCTGGTTGAAAATCCCGATCCTCTATACGGTGTTCCATAACCCTCTGATTCGTATTTGCCCTCATAGGAAAGACCAATCCTGGCAGACCTGTTATGGCACTTAATACAATTTTCAGATGGTATTCTGGTGGTCATAACAGGATGTTGAAAATTCCCGGTTTTCTTTATGGATTCCCTTTTTTCATCAATTATATGACAATCAGTGCATCCGCCTCCCCTTCTGCCACGCTCGGTGTTTAAATCTCCTCTTCTTTTCCAGAGATGACATCCCCCGCACATCTTTCTGTATTGATCAATGGCAAGGTTTCTTGACTCTGTTTCATGAAGGAGTTCTTGAACGCCTGTTGAGTAGTCTTTGATTCCAAGCCATGTTTCCTGTAGCTTACTTAATATGCCCTGATTGGTGCTCATCACACTATTCTTTACCCTGAGGACAGTATCTGTGTGGCAATCCCGGGAGCCACAGGTCCTGTCCACCCATCTCAAATCCGCTGGATTCAAGACCATGAAACTGTGTGCCCTCTCTTTTTCATATGCATGGGGATTCCCCAGGTGGCATCTGGAGCATCCCATGGAGGCCACGGGATGGAAGCTATCAGGGTCAGTTACATTGCCGTGACAGAAAAGACAGCTCTCTTTTAGCACCTGCTCAGGTCTTTTGATATTTTCCTGTTTATATATAAGAATCAGAACCAGGAGTATAAGAATGGTTAAAAGGAGTCTTTTCACAGTTAAGATAGGATACTGAGTATATCATTTAGTTCTTTTTTAATCTCTTCAATTATATGTCGTTTAGGTGGTTCATGTTTTCTCTTACTCTCTTTTAATCTCTTTTTTGCCCCCTCTATGGTAAGCCTCTCCTCATAGAGGAGTCTTTTTATCTCCATGATTATTTCCAGGTCTTTCCTCTGGTATGTTCTCTGATTGCTGTCCGCCCTTCTTGGTCTTATCTGGGGAAATTCACTCTCCCAGTATCTGAGCACATAGGGTTCAACACCCACGATTCTGCTCACCTCACCTATCCTGAAATACTTCTTGTTATCAGGGATATGCATTAAACCATTATCCCTCTCTCAGTCTTCCACCAAGCTCTTTATTAATTACACTGATTATCTCCTCTGTTAATTCATTTACCTCTTTTCCGTCAAGGGTCCTTTCCATTGATCTGAATGTTATTCTGAATGTAATGGCCTTTTCATTGGGAGGTATCTTTCCACCCTCAAACAGGTCGTAAATCTCAACTGATTCTACAAGATTGCCCCCTGTGTTTTCAATAAGAGTTTTAACCTTAGAGCTTTCAATACCTTTATTTATCAGGATTGAGAGGTCACGGAAAACGGCAGGGAACTTTGGCATCTCTCTGTATTTAATCTTATCCGGTAAAAATGACTGTATCTTCTCAATATCAAGTTCAAATACATAAATGTCATTATCTTCCAGATCAAATCGCTGAACCAGGTTTTGAGAGAGCCTGCCCACATAACCTGCCAGGGTTTCATTCAGATACACCACGGCTGATTGTCCCTTTTCATACCATGGTGGTATATTAGCTTTTGTAAATGATATATCAGATATATTAAGTGTATTCAATAATGTCTCAAGTGCTCCCTTTATATCATAGAAATCTGCATTTCTCTCCCTGGAATACCACCGTCTCTTTTGCACTTCACCACAAATTCCTGCAATGAGGGATAGTTTCTCCTGGGGCAGCTTCTCCTCCTGAGTGCTGAAAAATACCCTTCCCCATTCAAATAGTTTCAGGTCCTCTATCCCGTGGTTTATGTTAGTCCTTATGGTTGATACCATTCCAGGAACCAGTGATGTCCTCATAACAGAGTGGTCAGTGGTTAATGGATTCATTATATGAACAAATCTCCTGAGCTGACTCCTGTCGTCAGCTCCCATCCAGTGGATATGTTCAGGATTTATGAAACTGTATGTAATGATCTCGCTGAATCCCATACCAGCCATTATATCCTTTATCTTCATTGAGAGGATGTGATCAGGTGGATCTGATGACTCCCTGTATTTCAGGGGAGGGTAGGTAACAGGAATCCTGTCATATCC
>JALVMZ010000451.1 GCA_027032655.1 Desulfobacteraceae bacterium | reverse complement strand
ACATGGTGGAGTCTGAAGTTGACCAGCGTTTTATGTATTGCTCTCAAGTGGTCCCTTCTGACAAACCGGAGGTGTATGACGAGATTAGTGAAGAAACAAAAAAGGGAAATCTTGGAGAGGAGCAGTCACAAAATGAGCCTGACTCGGGGGCAATAGATCGCATTGTAAATATTACAAATAGTGTTACAAAGGACATAGAAGCATCTGGCACTCCAGGAAAGATGCCCGATAATTTAAAATCTGTTATGGATGCGGTTAATAAACAGGAAGAAAATAGCAAGAAGAATCCTCCATCAGGAATGGAAGGATTACAAAATAATAAAGATTTTCAGAGATTTTTAAAATAATGAGGAGTAAAGGGATGAGGAGAATTTTCATTTTAAGCATGATGATTTTCTTCTTTTTATTTTTATCCTTTAGATATGCACATGCTGAGAAGATTTATCGTAACATAATTCATGGATATGAGATAAGGCTTTCCAGTGAATGGGTGAAGGATAAAGGAAGTAAAGACAAGGATGTTACTTATATTAATGAGAAGAAGGGTCTTATTTTTGATAGCAGGGTGGTGGATACCGCACTTAGTGAAAAAGAACTTGACGATTTCTGTTTTTTTATAGCCATGGGATATAGGGAAAAGTATGGTCGTATAGTGGTATCACATAGTGTTGAATATCTGCCGGGTTTGCAGAAGAAGGTATGCTATATCCTTACTAAGACACCGGATGGGGAATATGTAACTGCTGAGGCATTTATCGCTGGCACACCCAGATCCTTTGCTCTCAGGGTTATTGGAATATCCAAAATGCAGGATCTGGCTCTTAATGCTGTAAAAGATATAGCTCGAACATTTAAACTTATATCAAAAGAGGAAATAAGAACAAAGCCTCTTCAAAAAGAGAGCCTGCCAAAGAAGGCAGAGAGACCACAGAGTGCAAATGTATCATATAAAATAGCTGGCACAAGTAGATTCTCTTTTATGATTCCGTCCTCATTTGAAGGTAATCTCATTAAAAATTCAGATGAGTGGACAGAGGATACCATAAGTGGATTATACAGGAAAGATGGGATTGCAATAAAATTAAATCAAAAATACTATATTTTTTACCCCCCAGGAACAACTCCTGAGATGGTATGGAAAAA
>JALVMZ010000450.1 GCA_027032655.1 Desulfobacteraceae bacterium | reverse complement strand
CTGTTTGAATATTACAATGCCCTTGGTATTCCATTGAGGGAAGGATATGGGCAGACAGAATCCACGGGAGTTATTGCCCTTCAGAGGCTGGATAATCCCCGGTGGGGTTTTGTGGGAGAGCCCATTCCCAGTGTGGAAGTTCGAATAGCAGAAGATGGGGAGATACTTGCAAAGGGGCCTGGTGTATTCAAGGGGTATTTCAAGGACCCGGAGCTAACAGCCGAAACCATCAAGGATGGATGGCTGCACACTGGGGATGTGGGCACCATAGAAGATGGATTTCTTAAAATCCTTGACAGGAAAAAGGACATTATCATCACTGCAGGTGGTAAGAATATAACCCCTGCATTTATTGAAAACAAGCTGAAATTCAGCACATACATACAGGATGCAGTTGTAATAGGAGATGGAAGAAAGTATCTGGTTGCACTCATTCTGATTGATGAGGACAATGTTACCAAGTATGCCCAGGACAATCGCATTCCATTTACAACATTTGCAGATTTGACGAGAAATCCCCAGATAAGAAAGCTTATTGAGGGGGAGGTGGCAAAGGTAAATAAGACCCTCTCAAGGGTGGAGTCGATAAAGAAGTTCGAACTTCTGCCACGAAGATTCTACGAAGAGGATGGGGATGTAACACCAACTAAAAAGGTAAAAAGGAGGTTTCTGGAGAAGAGATATGCTGACCTCATTGAGAAGATGTACAGGAATTAGATATGGATTTAATTGAAAGCTATAAGGAAGAATTAAAGTTAATAAGGAAGACATGGTCAAAGGTATGGGTCTCTTTACTGCTGCTATCCCTTATCCTGGCTCCATGGTATGCACCTGAACATATAATATATATCCTTACTGTAATATTTATTTACTCCATTGGAATCCAGGGACAGAATCTACTCATTGGATATACAGGTCAGATATCCTTTGGCCAGTCAGGTTTTCTTGCAATTGGTGCATTTACCTTCGGTCATATGATGAGGGCAGGAATACCATGGCCCATATGTCTCCTATGTGGGGGAATCGCAGCAGGGCTATTCGGTCTTGTGGTTGGCTTTCCGTCTTTGAGATTAAAAGGGCCCTACTTGGCAATAGCGACACTTGGATTTGGTATTGCTGTATATCAGATCTTTGTAAATTCAGAGCTCCTTTCAGGCGGAAGAATGGGGCTCTTGATAGAAAAGCTTCAACCTGTAATGGGCCTTAGTAAAATAAGTTTTAATTACTATTTTAATTTCCTGATAGCAGTGCTATTTACCCTCATCACCTATAATATTGTTTCATCTTATATGGGGAGGGCATTTGTTGCCATACGGGACAATGACATTGCTGCAGAGGTAATCGGAGTTAATCTAACAAGATACAAGTTGCTCTCCTTTGGAATAAGCTCCTTTTATACAGGGATTCAGGGTGGTCTTTATGGACTCCTTTTGGGTTATTTAGAGCCAAACATGTTTACCTTTATGGAGTCTATAACACTATTTGTGGGTGTGATAATAGGGGGGCTTGCATCTGTGGAAGGCTCATTGCTTGGTGCTGCATTTGTTATTGTGGTCCCCCAGGTGTTTAGCGCTTACAAAGAGATGGTCCCCGTGATATATGGTCTTGCAATTATAATAGTGATGATATTTGAGCCACTGGGGCTCTATGGCCGGTGGATGAAGATGAGACTCTACCTCAGGAACTGGCCTTTCAGATAGTATAAGAAAGGGAAGGTATGATAGGATTATTTATAACAACAGGGCTGGCAACGGGAAGTATATATGCACTTGTGGCACTTGGGCTTGCACTCATATATCGCTCCACAAGAATCCTTAACTTTGCACATGGTGATATTGCAACCGCAGGCACATTTCTGGCCTTCACCCTTATGGGCATAAAACTGAATCTGGCCCTTGTGTATATCCTGGCACTTCTGGGAGGTGCCATTATAGCGGTTATATTCTATTTTGTAGTTCTCATACCTGCTCAGAGGAGAGAGGCCACCCCCTTAGGGCAGATTATCCTGACACTGGGATTTGGCCTGATAATACAGGGCCTGATCCTTAGATTTGGTGGCACAGAGCCCCAGGCCTTTCCTTTTCCCCTTTCTGATTCAAAGATATATCGTATAGGTGGATTAATTATTAGTCAGCTTAATTTGGGGACATTCATTGTGGGATTGGTAGCAAGCCTTCTCTTTTATCTGCTTATTCAGAAGACAAGGCTCGGGCTTGCAATGCGGGCAACATCAGAGAATCTTCCGTCTGCCCAGACCCTGGGGATTCCCACAAGAAGGATACTTGCGCTAAGCTGGGCACTTGCTGCCATTCTTGGTGTAATTGCAGGGGTGTTTCTTGCACCTGCCCTGTTGCTGGATCCATACTTCATGCTTGAGCCATTTCTCAAGGGATTTGCAGCCGCTATACTCGGTGGGTTAAACAGCCTGCCGGGTGCTATAGTGGGTGGACTGCTTCTGGGTCTTGCAGAGAGCCTTGCCGGGGGGTATATATCCGTTGCCTTTAAAAACAGCCTTGCATTTATTATAATAATTTTTGTCCTGCTTCTGAGACCTGAAGGTCTTATGGGCAAAGAATTCAAAGAGCGGGTATAGACAGGAGGCGGTCTTCTTAGAGGAGTCTTGTTAAATCGATGAAGAAAGAACGAATTACAAGAAGAAAGGCCATTAAAAGGATTGGAATCCTGGGAGGGGCAGTGGCCATGTCCCTTTTTGCCCCTGTGAGTATGGTGTCCTCATCAGAAAATAATGGTAGTTTTGCAGTCTTAGGTGTTGGAAAAGATATAAAGACAGATCCAGGGGCCTTAATTAGAAAGGTGATCAACCAGGCTGGTGGTATGGAAAGATTCATCTCCAGGGGGGATGTGGTAGCAATAAAGCCCAATATCTCATGGGCCAGGAGGCCGGAGTTTGGGGCAACCACAAACCCTGATCTCCTGGAAGAGGTGGTAAAGCTCTGTTTTGATGCAGGTGCCAAAAAGGTAATCATTGCAGATAATACCATACATTCCCCCAGCAGGTGCTATGCCCTTACGGGGGCGGGCATGGTCGCAAGAAATACAGGTGCAAAGATTATGTCTCCAAGGAGTTATTTTATCAGGGAGATGAATCTCAAAGGAAAGAGGATTGGTATCTGGCCTGTTTTCATACCATTTGTGGAAGCGGATAAGGTAATAAATATCCCGATTGCAAAGCATCATCAATTAAGTGGTCTTACAATGGGGATGAAGAACTGGATTGGGGCTGTTGGAGGAAGAAGAAATGCCCTCCATCAGGACATACATCAGAGCATAGTGGATCTGGCTCGTTTCTTTCACCCGGATCTAACAATAATCGATTCAATAAGAATTATGATCAGGAATGGGCCATCGGGTGGGAGCTTAGATGATGTGCGGATTAAAAACACAGTAATACTCAGCAATGATCCCGTGATGGCGGATTCCTTAGGTGCAAAGCTCTTTGGAGTGAATCCGGAAGATATAGGCTATATAAGGCTTGCTAAAGCACAAAGACTTGGCAATTACCCCAGTGAATCCCGCACTAAAAGGGTATATCTGTGAAAGGTTCTTATCTTGTATGGATAAGGAGGATATCCCAGGGTTTCTTCCTCTTTTTATTTCTGTTTCTTTTAATTGAAAGCAGACTACCACAGAATGCCTATCTTAACTATTCCCTTATATATGGTTCAGAGCCGGATCTAAGACTCAAATATCCTGTTACATTCTTTTTCAAACTTGATCCATTAATTCATATAACATCACTTCTAAGTGCTCATCGTTTAATTAATGGCACCCTATGGGCAGTTGGTCTTATTTTGCTGACCTTGATCTTAGGAAGGGTATT
>JALVMZ010000449.1 GCA_027032655.1 Desulfobacteraceae bacterium | reverse complement strand
AATCTGATTTCCATGGATATCTTGTAAAATTGTTACATGGAATTCGTCTCCTCCACAGATATTCATACGGTATAACAGGAGATAGATTGAGATTGTATTTTGACAGTTTTGAGAAAATTAAGTTTGCATTGCCTCCAGTTGCTGAACAAAAGCAAATTGTACAAGTATTGAAATCTGTGGATAATCGGCTGGAAAAGAAAGTGACAAAACTTGCCCAAATTAAATCCCTCAAAAAAGGCCTAATGAACGATCTCCTAACAGGAAAGGTAAGAGTCAATATCGCCTCCACAACCAACTGAACACCATGGATCAAGACGAACTCAAGAAAGTAGAACAGCCAGCAATAGACCAGCTTGTTTCCATCGGGTGGAAATACATTCCCGGCACAGACCTCTCTCCTGATAACTCCACTGAACGTAAATCAGAGAAAGAAGTCGTCCTCAAAGATCGTCTTGAATCATCCATAAAAAGAATCAACCCATGGATAACTGATGACAACCTCCGTAAGATAACTCATGACCTGATTCATCCCAAAACAACTACTCTCATGGAGGCAAATCAGTCCATCCATGAAATCCTGATTAAGTACCTCTCAGTAGAACAGGACTTGGGTAAAGGGAAGAAAGGTCAGACGGTAAAAATCATAGACTTTGATAATCCCGAAAACAACGAATTCATAGTCACAAACCAGTTCAAAGTATCCGGCCCGACCCAGAACATAATCCCTGATATTATCCTGTTCGTAAATGGTCTTCCACTGGCGATTATCGAATGCAAATCACCATATATTACCAATCCCATAGAAGCGGGAATCAATCAACTTCTCAGGTATGCTAATCTCCGCAATCCTGTTGATAACGAAGGAGCAGAAAAACTGTTCTTCTATAATCAGATGATGGTTTCCACCTGTTTCACCCATGCCCACGTTGGAACTATCTCATCCAAACCAGAGCACTATCTTGAATGGAAAGACCCGTATCCCATCAAGAAAGAGGATATAGCCGAAAAACCATCTCTGCAGGAAATCCTTATGGCCGGTGTCTTTACCCCTGCCCATTTCCTTGACTTGATCCAGAACTTCATCGTCTTTGAGCCAGTAGAAGGAAAAATCATTAAGAAGCTTGCTCGGTACCAGCAATATAGA
>JALVMZ010000448.1 GCA_027032655.1 Desulfobacteraceae bacterium | reverse complement strand
GAACTTTCCACAGGAGAATTCAGGGTAACAGAACTCAGGAACTGGCAGAGTGTCCTGGATGAATTGAGCAGGATTGACCCGGCAGAGCTCATCATCCCTGAAAAAAATAAAGAACTCACCAGATATGAATTAAATACATACCGCATTGAGATCCTGAGTGCTCATGAGTTTGAAAAGCAAAAGGCAATGGAATTGCTGAAAGAGCAGTTGGATGTGGACTCCATTGATAGAACCCCTGTAGGGGGTATGAATCAGGGATTAGTTTCCGCTGGTGCCCTTATATACTATCTGAAGAAAACACAAAAACTCCTGCCAGGACATATCAAAGAGATTACTCCATACCATATAGAGCAATTTATGACCTTGGATGATGCCACCATCAATAATCTTGAGCTGTTCAGGACCATAAGAGGAGATACAGGCACTGGAACCCTGTTTAAGATTCTTGACAGAACCATTACTCCCATGGGAGGGAGGTTGCTGAGAAGATGGATGGCCTATCCTCTCATAGATATTAAGACCATAAGAACAAGACAGAGTGCTATTCAGGAATTATGGGAGAATCCGCCACTTTTAGAAGAGATATCAGAACACCTAAAAGGTATTTACGACATGGAGAGGCTCAATAGCAGGATCACCATGGGAAGGGCAAATCCCAAGGACCTGGTAGCTCTCAGAAACTCCCTGCAAAAGCTTCCTCCATTAAAGACCATACTATCCTCTACTGAAACCCCACTATTGAGGGAACTATCCGGGAGGATTGATTTACTTCAGGATATAAAAGAACTGATTGAAAGGGCAATTATTGATGATCCTCCATCTTCCACCAAAGAGGGTGGCTTCATAAAAGAGGGATTCAACAACGAGCTTGATGAGCTGATTCATATCAGCAGGGATGGAAAAAGATGGATAGCACGGCTTGAGACAGAAGAGAGAGAAAGAACTGGCATTCCCAATCTTCGTGTGGGATACAACAGGGTATTTGGATATTACATCGAAGTGACCAAATCCTATCTTGACCTGGTGCCAGAGGATTATATAAGAAAACAGACACTCACATCTGGTGAAAGATTTATCAATCAAAGACTAAAAGAATATGAAGAAAAGGTTCTGGGTGCTGAAGAGAAGAGGGTCAAGATAGAGAACAAAATATTTGAAGAGATTATCCTCAAGATATCAAAGGAAAATCAGAGAATCAGGAAAACAGCAGGGGCAGTGGGGACTGTGGATGTGCTATGTGGTCTTGCGAAAGTGGCGCTTGAAAACAACTATACATGCCCTGAAATAAATGAGGGGATGGCAATTGAGCTTGTGGATGCAAGACATCCTGTTATTGAAAACACAGTAAGGGATGAAGAATTTGTTCCCAATGATATTTATCTTGATGACACATCCCAGCAGATGCTAATTATTACAGGACCAAATATGGCGGGAAAATCAACTATCCTGAGGCAGACCGCTCTTATAGTGCTCATGGCACAAATGGGTAGCTTTATTCCTGCATCAAGGGGAAGCATTGGCATTGTGGACAGGATATTTACCAGAATAGGTGCAAGGGACGATATCAGCCGTGGCCAGAGCACATTTATGGTGGAGATGACAGAGACTGCCAACATTCTCAGGAATGTAACACCCAGGAGTCTTGTAATACTTGATGAAGTGGGCAGAGGCACAAGCACCTATGATGGTCTCAGTATCGCATGGGCAGTGGCAGAAGCCCTTCATGACTTTCAAGGTAGGGGAGTAAGGACACTATTTGCCACCCATTATCATGAACTGATAGGGCTTGCCCAGCATAAACACAGGGTCA
The DNA here is from genome assembly GCA_027032655.1 of Desulfobacteraceae bacterium. Lineage (GTDB taxonomy): Bacteria > Desulfobacterota > DSM-4660 > Desulfatiglandales > JALVMZ01 > JALVMZ01. The sequence continues at coordinate 2,035 of JALVMZ010000448.1, read as the reverse complement.
AAAACTTTAATATTGCTGTAAAAGAATGGAAAGGTCAGGTGATATTTTTAAGGAAGATGGTGCCAGGGGGAACAAGCAGAAGCTATGGTATCCATGTGGCAAAGATTGCGGGCATTCCAGATGGAATTATAAAAAGGGCTGAGGAGATCTTAACCGAACTTGAAAAGAGGGGCGAAAGGGATATGGAAGAGCTGGAATCCAGGGCAGTGTTGAAAAATGGTAGAAAAAGACCCTATCAGATGAATCTCTTTTCTGCCAAGGATGAAAAATTGAGGAGGATGATAAGTGAACTTGATATAGACTCTCTGACCCCTGTGCAAGCACTTGTTGAACTTGAAAAGATAAAAAAGCATATTGAATCAACATAAAGTTTTTTAAGAATGGGTATTAGATATGTAAATAGAAGACTGAGAATTTTATCCACAGCTTTGTTTCTGGTTTTTGTCCTTTCATTACTGCCTCATAATTCCATCGCCAAGAGAAATCCATCCAGATCATCACTTCTAATGAAACAGGCGGATTCCTGTCAAAGGGACCTGTATCGTTCAAAAAAGCGAATCAAATATCGCCATAACTGGCTCAGGTGCATAAAAAAGTATGAGGTGGTCCAAAAGAGTTACCCCCATAGTCCTGAAGCCCCATGGGCACTTTATAAAGCAGGTAAGATGTATATCGGACTTTATAAATACTCAGGAAGAGACTCTGACCTGGACAGATCAATTGAGTATTTCAGGAGAGTTACAAAGGAATATAAAAATCACCGACTTGCAGATGATGCACAATTCTGGATAGGTGAAATATACTACAAATACAAAAGGGATTATTCCAGGGCCTATCTTGAGTTTCTTAAAGTGGATCTCAAGTTTCCTCACGGGGATATGAGGATGAAGGCACAGCAGAGGCTGGACAATCTTGCCCGAATCCTCAGCACAAAGTCTATTCAATCAGAAAAGCAAAAACTCAGGAATACGAATTCAAGACCTGTTCTTGTTAAAGATATAAGACATTGGTCAACCGCAAATTATACAAGGGTGGTCATAGACCTTGAGGCGCCGGTAAAATACTCCTCCCACATGTTAAAGGGAATACCTTCCAAGAATATCCCACCAAGATTATATATTGATTTAAAATCCGCACATGTCTCCGCTGATTTTAAGGAATCCATTCCTATCAAGGGAAGTCTTCTTAAAAGGGCCAGGGCAGCCCAGTATGATGAAAATACTGTTAGGGTGGTCCTGGATATTAATAGCATAAGTGGATACAAAATATTCCATCTCTATAATCCATTCCGTATAGTAACAGATGTTCATGGGGGAAACAAAAAGACCGTCAAGAAGACTGAAAAAAGGCTTAAGGCCCATGCAAAGAGATCCAAAAGAAAGCCAAAGCGGGGAATAAAAAAGGCAGGAAGTCCTAATCTGAAACTCTCCTTAGCAAGACAACTGGGACTTAATGTAAAAACAATTGTGCTTGACCCGGGCCATGGGGGAAAGGCCCCCGGATGTATATTTGGCAAAATCAGGGAAAAGGATATAGTGCTTAAACTTTCAAAGCTGGTTGCTAAGAAACTCAAAAAAAGACTTGGTTGCAAAGTGCTGCTTACCAGAAAAACAGATAGGTTTCTTTCCCTTGAGCAGAGAACAGCATTTGCAAATGTCAACAAGGCAGACCTATTTATCTCTTTACATGTAAATTCATACAAAAAGAGCCACAAAGTTTATGGGATTGAGACTTATTTTCTGAATATGGCAACTGATGAAAGGGCAGTGTTGGTTGCAGCAAGGGAGAACGCAACATCCATGAAAAACATAAGTGATTTAGAATCTATACTAAATGACCTGCTCCTGAACACCAAGATTGCAGAATCAAATAAGCTTGCCCATGAACTTCAACATTCAATAATAAAGACCCTGAAAAGGAGATATTCAAGGGTAAGGAGCTTGGGGGTCAAACAGGCGCCCTTTTATGTCCTGATAGGAGCGGAGATGCCTGCTGTCCTGATTGAAACGGGCTTTATTACAAACCCCACAGAAAG
>JALVMZ010000447.1 GCA_027032655.1 Desulfobacteraceae bacterium | reverse complement strand
GCCACACTGCTTGAAGGGTATGGACTCAGTGAAGCAAGTCCTGCAGTCTGCATGAATACCTTTAAGAAACAAAAAGCAGGTTCGGTTGGTACAGCACTTCATGGTTATGAAATGAAGATAGTGGATGAAGGATTGGAAGAGCTTCCAAGAGGTGCCATAGGTGATATTATTGTCAGGGGTGACAATGTGATGCAGGGCTATCTCGGTCGTCCCGAGGCCACTGCTGAAACCATTGTGAACGGATGGCTTCTTACGGGAGATATGGGCTATATGGATGATGACGGATTCCTGTTTATCGTAGATAGGAAAAAAGACCTTATTATTTCCAAAGGGATCAATGTATACCCCAGGGAGATCGAAGAGGTGATAGATGCCTTTGACGGTGTAGCAGCATCAGCAGTCATTGGGGTAGTAGATGAAAAGAGTGGAGAGGTACCCATAGCCTATGTTGAGCTGGAGGAGGGCGTAGAAAGTGTAGATGAAAAAGGGCTTAAAGCAAACCTTCGTGAACATCTTGCGAACTACAAAATACCAAAACATATTCATTTTATAGAGGAACTTCCCAAAAATGCAACGGGAAAAGTATTGAAACGGGTATTAAAAGATAAACTCAGAAGTGAAGCAGCATCTTAAGGGGTGATCTATGATGTGCATCATTAATGCCAAATTGATCATAAATGACAAGATCATAGAAGGCAAGGATATTCTTTTTGATGAACAGATCATTGAAATATCTGATGATATGGATCATAACGGTATTGAGGTCATTGATGCCAGAGGCCACTATGTCAGTGCAGGGTTTATCGATCTGCATATCCATGGAAGCGGCGGTGCAGATGTAATGGATGCCACACCTGAAAGTCTGAAGAGTATTTCTATGATACTTCCTCAAACAGGGACAACCTCATTTCTGGCAACTACGATGACAATGTCATCTCTAGCCATTGACAAAGCTTTACAAAATATTCAACAGTATGCTTCCAGTGTGAAGGGAGCAAATATACTTGGGATACATTTGGAAGGACCGTTCATTAATGCTTCTAAACATGGTGCTCAGGATAAAGCATATATACGACCTCCTGATCTTACACTGATAGAAAAATATATGGATGAAATAAAAATGATCACTCTGGCTCCTGAAGTTGA
>JALVMZ010000446.1 GCA_027032655.1 Desulfobacteraceae bacterium | reverse complement strand
GAGGTGCTGAGGGGAGTATATATCAAGATGAGGCTTATTGAAGAGGCAGAGAGATTAAGATAGATGGTTTTAGTTATGCAAAGGGAATCCATCGAGATAATAGTAAATGGAATGAAGGAAATGGTGGCAGAAGGGAGCACCATTAAGGATTTAATCGAACTCTATAAGGAAGAGGATCTCCATCTTATTGTGGAGAGAAATGGCTCTTTTGTTTATCCCCGTGATTACTCAAATATCAGAGTAGCCCATGGCGACAGGATAGAATTCATAAATCCCAGCTTTGGCGGATAATAAGAAGCATAAAGGAGATATTAACATGAATTTCCCGAATCTGTTTTCATCCATTAAGATAAATGAAATGGAGCTAAAAAACAGGATAGTAATGACAGCCATGCATCTTGGTTATACTCCTGATGGAGAGGTGACTGATAGACTCATAGAGTTTTATAAAGAGAGGGCAAAGGGAGGGGTTGGCCTTATTATTATTGGGGGTTGCCCCATAGATGATATGGCAGGAATGGCAAGCATGGTTCGTATTGACCATGATAAATATATTGATGGCCTCAAGAGGCTCACCAGTTCGATTAAATCAGAGGGTGCAAAGATAGCAGCCCAGTTATATCAGGCAGGAAGATACACCCATTCATCAATGATCGGGGGAAGAAAGCCATTTTCCGCATCTGCAGTTCGTTCAAGGCTTACAGGTGAGACACCACGAGCCCTTGAACTGGATGAAATACCCGAGGTGCAGTCAAAGTTCGCTCAGGCGGCTCTCAGGGCTAAAAAGGCAGGTTTTGACGCAGTTGAGATTCTTGGAAGTGCAGGGTATCTCATCAGTCAGTTCCTCTCCCCCATTACCAACCTGAGAAAGGACAGATATGGTGGTTCCCTTGAAAACCGGATGAGATTTGGCCTCGAGGTGGTTGAAAAGGTCAGGAATGCTGTTGGGCCAGGTTATCCCATTATAATTAGACTTGCTGGAAATGAGTTCATGGAGGGAGGAAATACCAATAAAGAGGCACAGATATTTGCATCAGAGTTAGAGAAGGTGGGAGTGGATCTTTTTAATGTAACCGGAGGCTGGCATGAGACAAGAGTCCCACAGCTTAGCAGTTTTGTGCCCAGAAAAGGGTTTGTTTATCTGGCAC
>JALVMZ010000445.1 GCA_027032655.1 Desulfobacteraceae bacterium | reverse complement strand
ATTGAACTTTGATACAGCTTTAAGGTTTAAACTCTCAAGGGAACCAGAAGTGACCTCTGGGAAGGAGTTTCAGTTTGGGATAAAGGGTGGAAGGGAAGTTGAACGTAGGTTTAGTAGATCCTCTTCTATGTTTCATGGGGGATTTCCTGATGGAGACCTGAATGTTTCTGGGGTGGTTCCAATAAAAATGGTGAATCACTATTCCTACCGTAGAATTTCAGGTAACGTTCACGGCTCTTACGTCAACGTAGCTGTTCTGAACAGCGATCCTTCTCTTCAGGTTGTTAAAAGAGGAGCTCCTCGTAGGAGCAGGTTGACAAACGGTACTTTGGAGAGAGGGGATCAGGGTGGCACTAGTAAGAGATACGGGATATACTCTAAATTAACATTTAAAGATATGAATAAGTTGGAGTTTTTAAGCATAAAAAGAAACAGTTGCGTGTATTGTTTTACCAAACCAACTGGGATCTTTGATACTAGTACTGAAAGACTGGCAGATACCAGAGAAGAGACCTTTGACTCAAAGGGTATAATACTTACTGCTGATTTTATGTCGGCTAAAGAGAGTGTGTTACTGGAATATCGCCACAAATTGCCTAAATTTTTGATTGAAAGTAGATTGATTTCCGGAGTAGAACGGAAAAATCAGCTAGCTAAAGTTGATTATCATAGAGAAATTGATTATACCTTTGGTAATATTAAAGGAAAATTAAAGGTAGAGAGAGAAAAAGGAGCCGATAGAAATTTAACCAAGGCATCCTTTCCCCCCGGCAAGCTTCCCGTTCCAGAGAGGGCGGCAGTGGACAGGAGGTCCCCCCCTCCTGTCCATCTTTTCACAACTTCGTCTAAAGTACCCCACACTCCATTATCGGATGTTTCCCATTCTGTTCAACACCAGCACACCGAGAATTTAAGCTACTCTTTTTCCACACCGTTTACTTCTTCTCTTCCGTTAGACAACTCCTTCAGTTCACCGGGTGGCAGGCAGAGTTTTACCGGTGAGGAGAAGTATCCCTCCCGTCAGCTTTACAGCTTTAGTGGGGACAATGAAGTACAAATTTCTTATATAGATAAAAATTTTAAACTTTCTGTTATATCAATTGGAAGGGTTTTAAACTTGAATCTTCAGGTTCTAGATGAGTTTCACCTGGA
>JALVMZ010000444.1 GCA_027032655.1 Desulfobacteraceae bacterium | reverse complement strand
TTCTGCCATTTATTCCAGCATATAACCCGGCCAGAATCCCCGCTAAAATTGTGGCCAGTTTCTCATCCTGGGAGTGTATCTTATCCAGAGCCTTTAGGGAAAGGTAGGTCTGAAGTCCTTTTAGACCCAGGAATAGTGGAGGGCTTTTCACCAGGGGAGCCATCACAGGGTTCTTCTCTCTAAAACCGGGGTGTTGTGAGGCTAAAAGGGTTGTGAGAGCATCCAGACCCTGAAGTCCAGCATAAGAGTATTTGAGCAGGTCATAGGTATTTACCTTGCCCATACTATCATCCGCACCCGAACTTTATAATCATAATCCACTGTGATGTTTGTTCCACTGTCGGGAGCGGTAGTGAAAGTTAAAGAGATAGCTCCAGTATCATAATCAATAGTTCCAGAACAATCAGTGCCTGAAATATTCCCGTTTCCATCATCGGTGGCGGTATAGTCAGTAGAGGAAATTGTATAATGAACCGTGATAGAAGACTTTTTTATGGGAGAATGTATTAAAGTAGCATTAAAAGAAGTGGTGGTGCCATCTCCAGTTCCAATAAGCTCTCCAGAAACAACGGGGGAGGAAGAATTAAACTTCACATAACCCCCGAAACGGGGGGGTAGGAACCCACTTTTCGAAGAAAACCAATAAGGAAATTGAGGGGATATGTTATTAAAAGTCTCAACAGGAAAATTCCAGCTATCCTCCACCGCGTAAACATAAGCTGTTAGAGGAACTTTAACAGGTTCAGAAACAAAAGTGATATAGAAATCCCGCAGATTACCCGCCAGAACACCGTCACCAATATTGTTAGAGGACAACCCGATAGATTCACCCCACCACATAAATTCATTAGGCCCGAAGTAGTCGGTAGAGGTCACATCTTTAAGCTTATTATAAGCCCCCATTATTTCCTCCTTTTCCGTTTTCTTTTCTTTTTATTCCACACATGCCTTGCATTATAAGCCCACACTGCCTCTTTCCGTATTCGGGGGTTTTTAGACCGTTTTCCCCGCCTAATACATTCCTCAGTCACGCCTTTATATCCCAATCTTTTACAATAGGCGGTAAAAGCCCCCGGCCTTTTTATCTGGAAAGGGCTGTTTTTCTTTTTCCCCATTTTCCCTCCTATAGCCTATATTTTATTACCGGATAAG
>JALVMZ010000443.1 GCA_027032655.1 Desulfobacteraceae bacterium | reverse complement strand
ATCGAATGTTTCTTTTGTGGATGTCCAGGACATGGTCATACAGAAAGAGGGTTCCAGAATGACAGTGGATTTCAAGGTGGTCAATATCAGAGAAGGAAATGAACCTGTTGGTGGCTATATACATATTATTGCAAGAAGAGAGGGAGAAGATAGCACCAGGAATTGGACATATCCACAGGAAAAATTGGTGGATGGATTGCCTGCTGACTATAAAAAGGGACAGCCTTTTTTAATCCAAAGATTCAAGCCTATTCATGGGAGGTTTAATATTCCACCCGGTTCCAAACATCCCACTGTGGTTATTGTCCTTATTTATGATCATACAGGAGAGATACTGTTAAAGAGAGAATTTGAGGTTGGCAGTGTCTCATAGGGACTTAAAAAATATACTTTTTGTCCTTTCCCTTTTATTTATCCTTATTAATACAGAACAATTATACGCCAAGCGAGAACACTTCGTCTATTTTCCAAATACCGCATACGAACTGAATGTATATAAGATATATGGTAAAAAGCCGGGTAAGACCCTCATGTTAATTGGAGGCATTCAGGGGAACGAACCCGGTGGATTCCTCTCCGCCGATCTTTATGCAGATATGAGTCTTGAGAAGGGAAATCTCATTGTTGTTCCCAGAGCAAATTTTTACTCGATTATCCTTAATAAAAGAGGGCCCCATGGAGATATGAATCGAAAATTTGCCTCCAATAATAATTCGGAGACCATGGAAGACAGAATCGTATCCATACTTAAAGAGCTTATAGGTGAAAGCGATGGCCTCTTGAATCTACATGATGGAGCAGGCTATTTTTATCCCAAGTATATAAATAAATGGCGAAACCCCATGCGGTTTGGTCAGTCAATAATAGCAGACTGCGAGGAGTACCGAATCCCTGGCACGGATAAGGTCTTAAAACTTGGCCAGATGGCAAGGCAGGTTATAAAGAGAGTCAATAAACATATAGAAAATGAGCTTTACAAGTTCCATTTTTTAAATACAAGAACGGGTGATGAAGATAGCCCCCATAAGGAACAGAGAAGATCTGCCACCTATTATGCACTTACCAAACATCATATTCCAGCATTTGGTATTGAAACATCCAAGTTCCTTCCATCCATTGATCTTAAGGTTAGATATCATAATCTGGTTATTAATGAATTTAAAAGGCTTTTTGGTATCATACCTGAGACACCCGGATTGGAGCTTGTTCCCCCCTCTTTGAAATATCTGGTAGTATCCATAAATAATCAGATACCCATAGTAATTGAGCCTGGCCAGAGTCTTGTTCTCAATCCAGGCGACAGCATAAATGTCTCTCACATTGAGGCAAACTATGAAAGGGGCCTCAGTCTTGATATTCTGGGATATGGGGATCTGAATGATTATCGTAAGAGATTTAGAATCTTCAGAGACACAACCATACTGGTCAGAAAGGACAATCATGTGTTCTCAGAGATACCTGTGCGGGTGAAAGCAGGTCCCAAAGGATACAGTTCTGCCGGTATTATAAATCATAAAGTTAAATATTTTATTGTGGAGATTCGTGGAAAGAAACTGCTCGTTCCAAATGGTGAAACACTGGATATAGTGAGAGGTGAAAGGCTTAAGATAGTAAATGTTCTGCCTGAGATAAAGGGAATAAAAGGACTGACCGTTAATTTCAAAGGTTTTGTGGGAGATTGGAAGAATAATACAGGAGAGGATAGAGGTTTCATTATTAACACTGCAACCGACATTATGGAAAGATACGCCCTGGACAAGGAAAAGAGCTTATACGAAATAGTGGCATCCAATGATAAACGAATATTTGGGAGGGTCTATGTAAGACTAATACCTCCTGAATTTAAATATCTTATTTTGAGAATAAACGGGAATAGATACGAACTTCTGAGGCCATTTGACACTATTAAACTATGTCTGGCTGATAGCATTACCATTGAAGATATTAATTCCAATTTTTCAAATCAAGATGGAATTCATGTGAGAATAAATGGCCTAAAGATTCACAGGGGTGAACATATCAGGGTGGATCAACTGATTGATTTAAAGAATGGGAAAAAACAGAAGATGGAAATAAGAAGAGGCCCCCTGGTCCTTGGTAAAGTCTTCCTCCAGATTAACGCTCATCAATAGTTAAATCACCTTTTCTTCTTTTAGTTTTCTTCTCTCTTCATCCCTGATTTCTCTTCGAAGGAGTTTCCCCACCTTTGATTTTGGAAGCATATCACGAAACTCAATGTAGCTTGGAACCTTATACGGTGCCAGCCTGTCCCTGCACCATCTGATTAACTCTGAGCCACTCACTCCCCTTGCATCTTCTTTCAGCACCACAATGGCCTTAATTCTCTCTCCCACCTTTTTATCAGGGACTCCCACCACACATGCACCAATTACAGTGGGATGATCCTGGAGCACTGCCTCCACTTCAGAGGCAGATACCCTGTATGCCTTGTGTTTTATAATATCCGCGGATCTTTCCACATATATTAATTCTCCATCACTGTTTTGTCTTACATAATCACCCATTCGGTAATACACCTTGCCATTAATATTTACATAGGCCTGCCTGGTCTCATCTGGCTTGTTCCAGTATTGTTTGATGGTATGGGGTGATGTAACGATGAGTTCTCCCACCTCACCGGGTGGGACCTCCTTCAGGGTATCAGGGTCCACCACCTTGCATTCCCTGCTTTTGAGTGGGATTCCTATGGAGCCGGGTCTGGGCTCTTTACCAATCCTGCTGTAAGAGACATGACCAGCCTCAGTTGAACCATATACCTGATAAATGGGTATATTGAATCTCTCCTTCCATCTGTTATAGACCTCAATGGGAAGCACATCTCCACCGCAGTAGCAGTATCTGAGGGAACTTAGGTCATAACTGTCAAGTCTGTCATTTTCCAGCACCATTCTATAAAGTGCTGGCACTCCCAAGAACCATCTTACCCTGTATCTTTCAATGGAGGAAAGGATTGCATCCACCACAGGGGTGGGCATCAGGACAATGGTATTGCCTTTATGCAAATTCAGAACTTGAATACCCTGTTTTGTAAACGGGGATGAAAAGTTCACTTGCCGGAGGCAAGAAAAAATATGATATATATATTGCATGGAACTGAAAAGAACCAGTCATGCGGTATATGATACAAAATATCATTTGGTATGGGCACCTAAATATAGGAAATGGATATTGCGTGGAGATATCCGCGAAAGAGTAAAAGAGATATTTAAAGAGATTGCACGGAATCATGATTTTGACATAAAGGAGATGGAAATAGCAGAGGATCAGGTACATATATTTCTTTCGTTTCCGCCCAGGTATAGTATATCCAGGGTGGTGGGGATAATGAAGAGTGTCAGTGCAAGTGTAATATTCAGGGAACATGGTGAAGTAAAGAGGGAGTTTTGGGGAGGTGAATTTTGGGAAGACGGATATTTTGCTCGGACAGTTGGAGACAAAGTGACGGCAGATGTAATCAGGAATTATATTAAGTATCATCGTGAACAAGAGAGAACACCTAAGCAATTAAAATTGTTTTAAGATGCCCCGCCCTGTGGGCGGGGTAATTCACTAGTTTTTAAGCCTGAAGTCAAAATAAATCAAAATTTATAAATAACTGTTAATCTTCCTTCCCAGGGATCGGCATCCTTTATTTTAACCCTGATATGATCTCCTTCTGCAAGGGGCGGGGATTCGGACTTTATCAGGTCAGCGGTTATGAGAAAATCTGTTAAGACAACCCTGTAGTTGTTCTTAAACTCATCAATTACAATTGCATTATAACTATCCTTTCTGTTCTCTTTAATATATTTTATTACCCAGTATCTGATTCTGGACTGTTTAATCCTTTCTATGTCTCTTACTGCAGGGGTGA
>JALVMZ010000442.1 GCA_027032655.1 Desulfobacteraceae bacterium | reverse complement strand
GGGAATGTATATAAGGGTATTGTTCCCACTATTGAACCAGAATTTGTGGATGATTTACTTGTTCTTCTTGAATGGGCTGATGAGATAAGTGTGCTTCAGGTTATGGCAAATGCAGATACACCTGAGGGGGTGAAAAAGGCAAAAAAATATGGTGCAAAGGGAATAGGATTATGCAGGACTGAGAGGATGTTTAATCAGCCCGATCGTCTTCCCATTGTTCAGGAGATGATACTGGCGGACAGTGCAGAAGAAAGACAAAAGGCCCTGGACAGGCTACTTCCCTTTCAGCGGAATGATTTTATTGAGATATTTCGCATAATGGAAGGCTATCCTGTAACTATACGGCTTCTGGATCCTCCAATACACGAATTCCTCCCTTCAGAGGAAGAATTGATAAATGAGATTGAACACCTCAATGAATTAAGAAGGACAGTGAGTGGAATGGAGAATCTCCCTGATACACTGCGAATACTTGATCCTGAACTCCATAATAAGTATGCAGCAAACCTTGAGATGATCACCAGGGGACTTGAGGAATTAAAGGACAGGAATCTGGCCGAAGAGATGATTAAATCCAGACAAACAATGCTTGATAAGGTGAGGGCACTGAAAGAGATAAACCCTATGCTGGGACACAGGGGTGTCAGGCTTGGGATCACATATCCTGAGATATACTCAATGCAGATAAGGGCTATTCTGGAGGCGGCTGCAGAGTGTATAAAAGACGGTATAGAGGTAAATCCTGAGATAATGGTTCCCCAGGTATGCACACTTCAGGAACTTAAGTTTGTGCACAGATATGTTACCCGGATACACGGTGATGTTGAAAAGAGATATGGGGCCAGGGTTCCTTATAAATTTGGCACAATGATTGAGGTGGTAAGGGCGTGCATGAGAGCAGGAAGGATAGCAGAGCTTGCTGAATTTATGTCGTTCGGGACAAATGATCTGACACAGGCCACATTCTCATTTTCAAGGGAGGATGCAGAGAATAAATTCCTGCCCCTTTATAATGAAAAGGGTATCCTGCAACACAATCCCTTTGAAGTGCTTGATGTAAAGGGTGTTGGAAGACTTATGATGATTACTGTTGAGTGGGCAAGAAAGACAAGACCCGATATAAAGATAGGTATATGTGGTGAGCAGGGTGGAGATCCTGAGTCAATACGTTTCTGCCATCATATCAAATTAAATTATGTGTCATGCTCTCCACTTCGGGTCCCAATTGCGAGGCTTGCAGCAGCACATGCAAAGTTGAAGGAAAAGGAATATCATTTTGTTTGATTCATCTTGGGGGAGGGAGGGAAAGGATTGGAGCTTCGCTATTCTGGTGTCCGGGCACAATGAATTCATAGAGAGTTTTGCTAAATTGTGAAAGGGATTCATCAGATTCGGTCCTTCCCCTTTTAAATATATCCAGGGCGTTTTGAAAATTCAATGTAGAGAGGGATTCAATGTGCTCAATTATACCCATCTTATAAAATCTTCTGGCAGTATTCTTTATCTTCTGAAGCACTCTCTTTTTTTCCAGATTCTTTTCGACTGAAAGGACATGTGCCACTAACCAGTATGATTCAAGGTAATTTTTCAATATCTTTCCCCATAGGGGGAGTATGTCAGCTCCCTCTTTTGTTAATATGTAATGACCATTATCTTCTATAAGGTAATTTCTAAACAGAAAATATCTAATTGAGTCTTTTATTTCATCAATGGATGAATTTTTATCTTCAAATAAAAATTCATTTCTCAATATGTTCTTTAAAAACAGATAGTTATCTAAGATGGAATTTATATATAATTTCTTATTTCTTGGTCTTAAGAGGGAGAGGGCAAGTATTGATTGTGGAACAAAATAATGGATTATACAGTTTTTATAATAATCAAGTTCAAGCTTTTTATTATCATCCACAAAAAAGAATGGCTCTTCATCAGTATCATCCTGATCAATCCTTTCTACCACTTTCCATTTAATTAAAAGATTCATGGTGTCTTCAATTGCAGAGGATATCTCTTTGAATGAATCCGTAAATGGTGTCCTTTTGTATGTAAGGAAGTCATGCAGGAGTTTTACAGTATGAGTGAGCCAGTCTTGGTAAAAACCCTTTCTGTGATTTGTTAGAATTGCTGTTGCTGTTAGATTTAAAGGAGTTACAATGGTTACTTCATTTATTGCATTAACAAGATGGAATGCAAGCTCCCTGGATGGCTCCCTGCTGCGATCTTTATTAACACCAAGATATTCCTTCAATGAGATAGGCGTATTGAATCTGATATATGCCTTTCCATATCTTCTTTTAAGCAGACTTCTTGCCTTTATCATTTCAAAAAAGCTTTCTTTTTTCTTCTCTTCTCCTTCAATCTCTTTAATATATGCCTTCTCTTCCATTATCCTGTCATATACAATGGAGGTAGGGACGAATATAAGGTCATTGCAGTATCCTTCTTCGAATGCCTGTATCAATATGGATAGGAAACCTGTTTTAGGCAGCACTAATTTTCCATTCCTGCTCCTTCCACCTTCAATAAAGAATTCAATGGGATGACCATCTTCAAGGAGAGTCTTGATGTATCTTGTAAATACTTCGGAATACAGCTTTGCACCTCGAAAGCGAAACGACCTTCTTATAAAAAATGCTCCCAGTCTCCTGAAAATAGGTCCCATGGGCCAGAATGTGAGATTCTGTCCCGCAGCTATCCTTGGAGTATGCATATGGTTTTTATAGAGTGTGTGGTTCAAGATGAGATAATCCATATGGCTTTTATGTGAAGGCACATATATGAGAGGCCCCTCATTGGCCCGTTCTCTTATGAGAGAAATATCCTTTAAATTAACTTCTATGTCATCGAATAGTCTTTTAAAAAGCCATTCCAGGAGAATATCAAAGATTTGAATGTATGTTATATTATAATCTGCTGCAATCTCTTTAAAAAACTCTCTTGCCTTTTTCTTTAACTGTTTTAGCCGTTTGGGATCACCGCCAGACATCTTTTCCAGCCTCTCCATGAATTCTCTATTTATCAGGACTTTTTCCATTATCTGCTGGCGGGATTTCATTACTGGTCCTATTACTATGCGTTTTCGTTCATCTATACCCTTTATGATTCGGTTTTTAATATCTTCAGCAATCTCTTCATTTTTAATTTTTTGTGGTGTGTTCTCTATGCATTCTTTCAGATTTATTGGACTCCCAGAATCTATATAGATATCCTTCGGGTTGGCAAGAAATAGGATGAGCTTTTTAAAGAGTCCAACTCTATCACTATAGCCGAAAAGTGCATTCCAGATACCAGATTTCTCTTTTTCCGGTTTCTTACGATAGAGCACGACCTGAGGCACAATATAAATGGGATGATCGATTTTTCTTTGAAGTTCCACTAAGTGCTGGATAGGCGATTTTCTGGAGTAGAAGAATCTCTGCAGGAAACCCTTGGGATCCACAAGAAATATCGTGGATGGAATTCGTTTTATTATTGCATCACGGTAATAACCCAACTCATAAGGATCCGGCAGTCTTCTGTTTTTTATTAGGTAATTTAATCTTGAAAATGTTATTCTGAAAAAGGTCAGGATCGGGAGAACAATGGACAGATCAGTATCCCATGCAATCCTGGGATACGGTATTCTTCTTATATGGAAATTGAAATGAATTAGCATAAAGTCAAGAATTCCCCTGTATTTTAAAGCATATACCACTACCCCCTTAGATTGCATAAGCCTGATACGGTCTCTTATATCCGGATTTGGCTGTGCCCCTTTACATAGAAAATATAGTATCCATTGGATAATGAACCCGGGTTTCTTTCCAATGTGATATGGAAATAATGAACTGTGTTTAATATCTCCAGGAGCCATAATTCCTTTATATAAAAAAAATAAATAATCA
>JALVMZ010000441.1 GCA_027032655.1 Desulfobacteraceae bacterium | reverse complement strand
GCACCATCATTTACTGCCTGTTCTATGGTGTATGTGTCAATGTAGGTTCCAAATTCCGATGATGTCTTTTGTGTCTTGATAAGGGGAGTTCCGGTAAAGGCAATCTTAGGGGCATTGGGGAGGGCAACATTGAGATTAACTCCGAGATCACCATATTGTGTTCTATGGGCTTCATCAGCCAGGACAATGATTTTATCAGAGGGGTTCAGTTCTGTGAAATCATCCACCTCGTTTGCTTCCCTGAATTTCTGGATCATGGAGGTTACAAGATCAGAGGAATCTTTTTGGAGCAGTTCCTTGAGTTCCTTTACTGACCGGGCATGATAAACTGTTTCATCCTGTGTCCGTTCAAAGGTGGCAGTAAGCTGAGAATCCAGTTGAGTTCTGTCTGTGACGAATACCAGTTTATAGTCCTTGAGGATAGCATCTCTACGCATTTTTACGGCAAGGAACACCATAGTGAGACTCTTACCACTGCCTTGCGTGTGCCAGATTATACCACCCTTCTTCTTCCTGTCTGTTTCTGTCTTAAGCCGATGAATGGTTTTTTTTACCGCCCTGTATTGCTGGTACCGAGCAAGCTTCTTAATGATTTTTCCTTCTACTGGTTCAAAGACGATGAAGTTCTGGATCAGGTCAAGGAAATGGGCAGGGGTAAAGACACCGGCCATAAGTATTTCCTGCAGAGATGGTTTCTCGGCTATGTCTTCTTTCTTGATGGGATACGGGTCTTTCCATTCAAGATAGTGCTCTGGTTTGGATGAGATAGTTCCAACGTGGGCATGGGTGAAACAGGTGGAAACCATCATCTGATTATAGAAGAATAGTTTCTCTGCTCCTTCGTTATCAACAGGATTGCGGAGATTAGCATACCTGAGAAGTTGATTGATTCCCGGTTCTATAGGCTTTGTAATATATGGTGATTTACATTCGATAACCGCAAGCGGCAGACCATTTACGAACAGGACAATATCAGGGATAATGTTCTGGATCGGGCCGGATACTTTGAACTGGTTAGTAACTATGAATTCGTTGTTTTCGGGATTATCAAAGTCTATGATTTTTACCGTCTGACCTTTCTTTCCCTTACCCAAGTCCTGTTCTACGGAGAGATACTTAATCAGGGTTTCATGGATGGACTGATTTGCCTCCATGAGAGTAGTGGTTTTGGGGTGGATCAGGTCATGGGTTATCTTACGGAGGTTGTCATCGGATATCCACGGGTTAATTCTTTTGATGGCTGATTCAAGACAATCTTTGAGGACGACTTCTTTCTCTGATTTACGTTCAGTGGAGTTATCAGGAGAGAGGTCTGTGCCGGGAATGTATTTCCACCCGATGGAAACAAGCTGATTTATTGCTGGCTGTTCTACTTTCTTGAGTTCGTCTTGATCCATGGTGTTCAGTTGGTTGTGGAGGTGGTATCGACTCGTACCTTGCCTGTTAGAAGATCGTTCATTAGGGCTTTTTTGAGGGATTTGATTTGGGTAAGCTTGTTTTGTTTGGATTCAATGTTGTTGCCTATGGAAGTGAGGATTGAGGCTATTTCTTTTTGTTCTGAAAGCGGTGGAAGATTAATAGGTATTTGTTTCAAATCTTCAAGCCTTATACCTTTTACCGTAGAGCCTGATCCCATGCTATCTATGTAATTAGATTGAGATTGATACCAGTGAAGTAAAAATTCGTTATTCAGATTTTTTTTTGGAAAAATAGCTTTTAAGTCTTGATTTATAGCCACATCTTTATCAAAAACAACAACCTTTCCAAGAGCCATTCTGGTCGCAATAATAATAGTATTTGCAGGAATGAGATTACTTGCACTTTCAACCAATCCCTTTTTAGAAATATTCTCTTCAGTAAATTTTGGGTAGGTTTCGGTTAAATCCTTGATTGTTGCCCATGGTATTTTGCCATTCCAATATTCTGGAACTTTTCGGGAAGGGGTTCCACCACCGATTATTTTCGATATTAATTCTCCTAAATCATGCCTTTTCCAACTAACAGGAATCTTACCAATAGGAGAATCCTTGAATTCAGTGTGTCCGATGCCTTTTGTCAGCAACTCGGTCATCATCCCTTTTTTAAGGTCTTGGAGCTTGCTGGTCTGAGCTTCTGTCTTCTCTATTACATCATCAACAGAAGTGAGGATTGAGGCTATTTTCTTTTGCTCGGGGAGGGGAGGGAGGATGATTGGGATAATTTTAAGGTCTTCAAGCCGAACTCCCTTAACCGTAGAGCCTGACCCCATACTTTCTATGTATTTTGCACGAGATTGATACCAATGAAGAAGATATTGCCAATCAAGATTTTTTTTAGGAAATACAGCTTTCAGGTCTTGGTTGATTGCCACGTCTTTATCATAGACAACTGCTTTGCCAAGAGCCATTCTTGTTGCAATTATAACGGTTTGTGTTGGGATCAAATTGCTTGCACTTTCAGCTAATCCTTTTTCTGAAATAGACTCCTCTGTTTCAGTGAGATATGTTCCTGTTAAATCTTTTACGGTTGCCCATGGAATTTTGCCATTCCAATATTCTGGAACTTTTCGGGAAGGAGTTCCACCTCCGACAATCTTTGTTGCCAATGCGCCAAAGTCATATCTTTTCCACCCATCAGGAACCTGTATATCACCCAAACTACTCATACCCAAGCTCCTCAAGATACCCTTTCATTATTCTTTCAGCCTCTTCTACCTGATTATCCAATTCCCTCAAGGAAACTTTATACTTATCCCACCACCGTTCAAGTTGAGAGATGATTCCCTGATCCATATCTCCAAGAATCTTCCGTATCATCTCCTTATTCTTAACAGTAGATTTGAACTCGTAGTATCCATCACCACGATCATCAAAAATCACAGAAACATCAAATCCATTCAAAGTCTCTTGGATATACTCATCTTCAACCTCATACTTTGGAATACCTCCATGGAGAATAGCCTTCACATCAAATATTTCGGGTGGAGGTGAGGTATCAGCATATCTCCGAATATTCAGGTTGAAATCATTCTCTTTGATCTCATCCAGAGTAACAACCTTGGAATATCGTTTCAATTCCTCGTAATTATCAAAGGTAGCAACGATCTTATCTATGTCCCGCTGTCTGAGTTTATTCTGATTCTTACCTTCCTCATATTCCAGCTCAGAATTGATAAAAAGAACCGTACCCTTTCTATCTGCTGGTTTATTTTTGTTGATAATCAGGAGACAAGCAGGGATACCAGTCCCATAGAATAATGCTGAGGGAAGACCAATAACAGCTTCAAGCAGATCATTTTCAAGAATACCCTGCCTGATTTTCTTTTCAGCACCACCACGAAAGAGAACACCATGGGGCATGACAACACCAAGAACTCCTTCCGCATTGAGAGAAGCTATCATGTGTTGAACGAAGGCAAGATCACCAGCATTTTTAGGAGGCGTTCCATACGGAAATCTACCAAACTCATCATTCTCAGCAGAGTTCTTGCCCCAATTTTTTAGGGAGAATGGAGGATTCGCAATTACCCTATCAAAGGTCATTATTTCTCCACCTTCAATATGCTGAGGATTACGGATGGTATCTCCCTTCCTGATATCCGCATTATAGATACCATGGAGGAACATATTCATTTTACAGATAGCCCATGTGTTAAGATTCATCTCCTGCCCGAACAGGGAAATATTGTTTGGATTTTGTCCCTGTTTTGCAAGATAATGTTTGGATTGAATGAGCATACCACCCGAGCCTACAGTGGGATCATAAACCCTCATCCCTTCCTTGGGTTTAATCAAGTGTACCAGCAGATTAACGACCTCAGAGGGTGTATAGAACTCCCCACCTTTTTTTCCTGCCGAGTCTGCGAACATCTTTATCAGGTATTCATATGCTGTCCCGAGCATATCCGG
>JALVMZ010000440.1 GCA_027032655.1 Desulfobacteraceae bacterium | reverse complement strand
TCTCCATTCTTCGCATTGATTTCTCTATAAACTCGTCCGCTGCCCCTGGCACCTTTTCATATGGCCTTATCCTCCATAAAAGCCTATCCAGTATATCAGCCACAACAACTGAAAAGTAACCAACTTTTCGAAAGTCCCTCATCCTCTCCTTCTCAATCATCCCATGAAGGGCATAGGAATCCTTTGAAGTAAGCGAGCCTATTTTCAAGTCCCTCAATTCAGGAAAGGAATCAAGCACTATCCTCTGGTATTTGTTATACATCCCAAACCTGCATGGGCCCTCTGCTTCTGGCATAAAATATACATATCTTTCCACATCGAATCGGGACCCAAGCCTCTCTTTTTCCTTCTGCATATAATAGAGGATATCCCCTGTGGTTACCTGGCAGGGAAAACACTCCTTTCCGGATGTAAATTTCTTACCAAGCTCCAGCCCTTCATATGTATCCATCACCACTGCCTGAATCCCAAAGCTCCTGAATGTGGCTGCAAGGAGATGCCCTCCAATCCTGTTCATCTGTGGGATGAGGAATATCTTATCCTTTAAATCAAACTGCCCCACCTTTTCTGAAAGGGTTTTGAAATCAGGTGTTTCCATATCTAAATCACCTCTCAATTTGCAACTTTTAATGAAGTTTGAGTATCTACTTTATGTTCCTCCATATTGTTGAGCATAACATTTTTGTAAGCCTCGAGCCGGGTCATTACACCAGCCACTGCAGAGTGCTCATCAAGTTCCAGAATAAGATACGGCTTACTGCCCATTACATATTTATAAAAGTGTTCAATGAAGGAATCCGCTCCACAACTGAAATTTGTCACATGAATTCCATAGCAGAATGGTATGGAGCGAATAAACTTGGCAGTCCTCAATATCTGAGCCCCAAAACCCCAGTACATGGAGGGGAAATCAGATAGATCAATCTTTGAACTATCAACAAAATCCATGGGAATGGCCTCCAATCCTATCCTTGCAAGATTCCTTCCCAGCCTGAGATTCAATCTCTCATCATAAAGATTGTATGGTCTGCCTGTTACAATAACAAGGGGCTCATGGGGGTCGTGGGCTTCAATAATCTCTTCCCCTTTTTGCACTAATTCATTTAAAAATCTATTGTGACGATCAAGGGCATATTTTATGGCTTCTTTAATCTTAGAGCGTCTGACCTTTATAATATGGCTGATCTGATCCCCTATTTCTAATGCAAGGGTGTCAGGGTCATACTTCAGGTGTATCACAGGATTGATGATACGCGTTTCATCAATATCCAGTGCCCGTCTAACCATATATTGATTTGACTGAACAAGGGGGCAGAAGAAACCCGCCTCTTTCTCAGTGGGAGTGGGCATGTTAACAATGGCAGGTAAAAACATGAACCTTACTTTGCCCATCATCTCTTTTACATGACCATGGGAGACCTTTACAGGAAAACAGGTCTCTGCTGTCATAACCTCTATACCTGCCTTGGCAATTTGTGTGTTTGTTGGTGGGGTAAGAACAAGTCTAAATCCCAGCTTATCAAAGAAATGAGCCCAGAGCACAGCTCCATGAAGTCCGTATAGTGCCCTCTGAAGTCCAACGGTTGGTCTTCCATCCACCTCCATTATTGGTTCATCCCCAAGTTCTACAACCACACCCTCAAGATGTTTTAACCATATCTCTTCTCTCAATTTAAAATAGTTTTTCTTTTTCCTGCCTCCCCTTTCAACAACCTCATATCTACCACACTCACCTCCCCAGATGCTCTTTCTTCCATCAAAGTTGTATATCTTAAGCTTGCACTGATTGTGACATTTTGGATCAGCTCTACAAATCTTCTCCTTGTATTCCATGGTATCATTTATG
Source organism: Desulfobacteraceae bacterium (assembly GCA_027032655.1). Lineage (GTDB taxonomy): Bacteria > Desulfobacterota > DSM-4660 > Desulfatiglandales > JALVMZ01 > JALVMZ01. Next base: position 2,042 of record JALVMZ010000440.1, on the reverse strand, counting down.
GCACTATCAAGACCACGGAAAACACTTCTGTCCTTTCCTTCCCGTTTCATTTTCTCCTGAACACTTATTGCAGCACCGTATGCCCCCAGGACCTCTCTGTGTTTGGGGACAATGAGCCCCTTTCCAAGCACATTTTCAAAGGCTGCCACCACTCCCTTATTGAGTGAAGGTCCTCCCAGGAACATTATCTTTTCCCCTATCTTCCTTTTACCCACCACACGATTGAGGTAATTATAAACAATCGCATAACATAGACCGGCAATAAGATCATGATGTGGGACACCTTTTTGATGATATGATACGAGGTCAGATTCCATAAACACAGTGCAGCGTTCTGCAAGCTTTACTGGACGATCAGATGAAAGGGCTATCTCCTGGAATTCCCCCACAATATTTATACCATACTTATTGGCAAGCTCATGGAGAAAACTTCCGGTTCCAGCAGCACATACCTTGTTCATATCAAAATCCAGAGGATATCCATTAATTATGTATATATACTTTGAATCCTGTCCCCCTATCTCAAATATGGTATCCACTGTGCTGTCTATCTCAACCGCCCCCCTTGCATGTGCTGTTATCTCATCAATAATAAGGTCAACATTCAAAAAATCCCCCACAACATTTCTCCCTGATCCTGTGGTGGCCGTGCCTTTTATCACTATTCTGTCCCCAATATCATCCCTGATAATTCTCAGGAGCCTCTGAGTTACTTCAATGGGCTTTCCCTGGGTATGAACATAACTTTTGTGGATAATCTCCCTGTTTTCATTGATCACAGCATATTTTGTGGTGGTGGAGCCAATGTCAATCCCGAGATAAACAGGCTCCTTAGGGTTTATGACAATATTGCCTATTTCATTATCCTCCGGGAAATAGGTCTTTATAAGCCTGAGCTTGGGAGCAATGGGATACTTCTCAGTTTCCATATCACCTGAAATGTTTCCTTTATCATATTTCAGAGAATTCTCCACCCCTTCTTTCAGGGCCTGTAGTGCCACCCCTATGGCTCCTATGGATGTATTGTGTGGTGGGACAATGAGATTGGGAAAGTATTCCCTGAATGCCTTTATTTGAAGTTCATTTAGTGACAGGCCTCCAATAAAAAGTATTGGTTCCTTTAAAACCCTGTTTGAAACTATAGTGCTTATATAGTTTCTGGCATTTCCCAGGTGAAGTCCGTAAATGATATCTTCGAGCTTTTCTCCCTTATTCTGAAGATGGATCATATCTGATTTTGTAAAAACCGTGCATCTACATGCCACATTTGCGGGATTCTCACTCCGCTTACCAAGTGAGATAAAATCCTTAAGGATCTTATCAATATTCTCCTGAGACAGGTCCACCTCCCTATCGTATATGGAAGTGGCAAGTCTCTGTGCCTGCTGGTCAATAAATGACCCCGTGCCGGATGCGCAGGGGCCATTTGTATTAAAATACTCAAGCTCCCATTCACCATCTTCATAATTAACCTGAAAAAGGGCTGTATCCTGCCCTCCCATGCTGATTATTGTCCTGACTCCTGGATGGACATGAATGGCACCAAGGACCTGTGTAATGGTTTCAAACTCATAAAACACCCCCAGTTCCTGAGCAAGTTTCTTCCCATGATTACCAGTGAATGCGACGGCCTTTATTCTGTCTGCTCCATATCTCTCATATAAACTATCAATAAGGGCTATAGCCTCCTCTTTAACCCTTCCCATGTGTCTTTTATATGGGGCCTCATATATGAGATTTCCTTTATCATCCATCAAAACCCCATTTATGCTAATAGCACCTGCATCTACTCCAATAATAAATCGGACATCCCCTGAGAAAGCCTGCCCTTTATCCATGGCCTTTGCCCCTCCTTTTGGATGTTATTTATCAGTAATATAATATACTTCACCCTGAAAATATTCCTGTTTTAACTTTCCCTCCTTACAAAGAGTGCCTACAATTATTTCAACCATCTCTAATTCCACATTCAAGGCATGAGAAATATCAACCGTCCTGATGGGTCTCCTTTTTGCCATCTGAATTATCTCTCTCTCTTTTAC
>JALVMZ010000439.1:3722-3900 GCA_027032655.1 Desulfobacteraceae bacterium | reverse complement strand
TGAGGCTGTTGGATACCACAGTGATACTGCTCATTGCCATTGCAAGGGCCGCAAGCATTGGATGGAGCTGTCTCAGAAATGCAGGAATACCAGAAAAAGGATAAAGAACCCCCGCTGCAATGGGTATTAGCACAATATTATATATAAATGCCCAGAACAGATTCTCCTTGATTGTTCT
>JALVMZ010000439.1:0-3712 GCA_027032655.1 Desulfobacteraceae bacterium | reverse complement strand
AATTAATGCCGAGTGTGTATTATTATGAGAGAGCGTATGATTTAGAGGTATTAAGTTCATAAATGAACAGGAGCGGGAATGGGGAGGGGGTAAGGAATCCCCCGTAAGATAAGTGAGTTAAAAAGACCAGCCCGGGAGGCTTCTGAGCGGAAACAAAGACCCGGGTAGCCACTATAATATTTAACTTAATAATCAACCAATTTAGAGATGAACCTATTTTATTAATCTATTTTTGCCTTAGTGAGCCTGAGGCTGTTGGATACCACAGTGATACTGCTCATTGCCATTGCAAGGGCCGCAAGCATTGGATGGAGCTGTCTCAGAAATGCAGGAATACCAGAAAAAGGATAAAGAACCCCCGCTGCAATGGGTATCAGCACAATATTATATATAAATGCCCAGAACAGATTCTCCTTGATTGTTCTCATGGTCCTCCTGCTTATCTCAATTGCCCTGTTTACTCCCTCAAGATTTCCACTTGCAAGGATAATGTCCCCTGTTTCAATGGCAACATCTGTGCCTGTCCCAATTGCCATACCCACATCAGCCTGGGCAAGTGCAGGGGCATCATTTATACCATCCCCCACCATTGCCACCTTTCTCCCTCTGTCCTGGAGCTCCTTAATTCTGAATCTTTTTTCATCAGGAAGCACCTCTGATATTACCTCATCAATACCCAGTGATGATGAAATGGCATCTGCTGTTCTTCTGTTATCACCTGTTAGCATTACCACTTTGAGGTTTTTTCTTTTGAGTTTTTTTATCACATCTTTTGCCTCTGGTTTTATGGTATCTGAAATACCAATCAGTCCTGAAATATTGCCATTGATTCCAGCAAGTATGGCTGTCTTCCCCTGGCTCTCAAGTCTGTTTATCTTATCCCTGATATGTGAGATGTTTATTCCTCTTTCATTGAACCAATCAGGTTTGCCCACCAAAATGGACTGTCCCCCCACCTTACCTTCAACTCCAAGCCCTCTGGATAGATTGAAGACCTCGGGTTCCAATAGTTCTATCCCCATTTTTTGTGCCTCATTTACTATGGCCTTTCCCAAAGGGTGCTCTGATCTCCTCTCAATGGATGCAATCATCTCGAGTAAGTCCTGTTTCCCAGGATTTTCGTTTAAGGTGATAATATCAGTAACAGCAGGTTTTCCCACTGTGATGGTCCCGGTTTTATCCAGGACTATGGTATCCAGCTCTGTGGATAACTGAAGGGCCTCTGCGTTTTTAAAAAGGATTCCTTTTTCAGCCCCCTTCCCAGTGCCTGCCATGACAGCAGTTGGTGTTGCAAGCCCCAGTGCACAGGGGCAGGCAATAATGAGCACTGCCACCATTCTAACCATGGCAGGCACGAACTGGCCTCCAGCAATCCACCATACCGTAAAGCTAAGAAGGGCCAATCCAATAACAGATGGCACAAATATACCTGCAACACGGTCGGCAAGGCTCTGGATGGGTGCCTTACTTCCCTGTGCCTCCTGAACCAGTCGGATTATTTGGGAAAGAGCCGTATCCTTTCCCACCCTGGTGGCTTTAATCTTCAAAAAACCGTTTTCGCTAACTGTGCCTCCTGTTACTTTATCACCCGGTGCCTTTTCAACAGGAAGGGGTTCTCCTGTTAACATGGATTCATCCACGCTTGCCTCACCTTCAATCACAACTCCATCAACGGGGATGCGCTCTCCAGGTCTTACCAGAATGATATCTCCTGTCTTTATTTGATTGATGGGGACTTCCTTTTCTTTTCCTTCCTCGATTATGGTGGCACTCTTTGGCCTCAGTCCCATTAACTTTTTAATGGATTTCCCTGTTCTACCTTTTGTCCTGACCTCGAGGAGTTTTCCAAGTTTTATCAGAGTAATAATAACCGCTGATGTTTCAAAATATACATGAGAGCCAAGCACTGGAAAAAGGAGCACACCAAGGGAGTAAAAATAGGCGATTGATGAACCAAGGGCTACAAGGACATCCATATTTGCGGTTCTGTTTTTTAGGCTCTTCCATGCACCTGTATAAAAATCCCAACCTGTATAAAACTGAACAGGAGTTGCAAGCAGAAGAAACAGATAATTAACCCACCGGTTATTTATCCATCCACCAATAAGACCAAAGTCTCTCCCCATGCTAAGGAAAAACAGGGGAGCGGTAAAAATTAGTCCCACCACAAATCGGGTCATCTGATTCTTGATTTCTCTTTCCCTTGCAATTAATTCAGCATCCTCTTCCAATCCTTCATCCCTGATCACTCCATACCCAATTGCTTCTATGGATCGGACAATATCATCCAGCTCCACCACAGAAGGAATATATTGGACATGGGCCCTTTCAGAAGCAAAATTGACACTTGCATCAATCACTCCTGGGAGCTTTGTTTTAAGAGTCCTTTCAATATTCATGGCACAATTTGCACAGGTCATCCCTGTTACTGGAAGGTCAACACTCACTTCGGCAACCCCGTATCCTGCATCCTGAATCGCTTTTATAATGCTCTTAACATCTACTTTATCCTCATCATATGAGACAGATACCTGCTCTGATGCAAAGTTTACATTCGCAGTTTTCACTGCATCCAGTTTTTTCAGTGCCCTTTCAATATTAAAAGCACAGTTTGCACAGGTCATCCCTGTTACAGGTAATATTATCTGCCTTTCTTTCATGGTTTTAATCCGCAGGATAATTTATCTCTTTTAATTTATCCTTGATCTTGTCAATATCAGCGGGGGAGTCCCATTCCACCACGATTTCTTTTTTAGAGGGATCTCCCTCCACACTTGATACTCCCTCTATTTCACTAATCTCGTTTTTGATGGTCATAACACAATGGTGACAGCTGATGTTTGGAATGTGAAATGTGGTCCTGTTCATTTTCCACCTCCTACTATTTTAATAGAGTATATGATTAATAGATTAAACATTTATTATGTTATGTCAAATTAAATATATGGGATGTTCTATATTGTTATTTCTTATATAGAAGATATATAATGTGTGATAGAAAGCTTATAAAGGTCAAGTTAAAGACCATATAACCTAATCACAAAGGAGACAATGCAATGATAAGATTCTTTTTCTGGCAGAGATGGTTATCTATTTTTGGGATTGGGGTCATTATTTTTGGAATTATGATGGCATTTCTTAATGGAACTCAGCTCTTTGAGATTTTCAACGCCCAAATTGACCCTGTGTTCTGGGAAGGAAACTCAATAGTTGAAGGAACAAGACAATTTCAGCACTGGGTCTTTGGCTGTTGGGGGGCAACCATTGCAGGATGGGGAATTGTTTTGACTTTTATTGTCATTGGTCCTTTCAAGAGAAAAGAGCCCTGGTCATGGATTGCCCTGGTTTTAGGCCTGGTGGTCTGGTTTGTTATGGATACAGCCATTTCCATGTTTCACAAAGTTTATTTCAATTCTGCCCTGAATACTGTCTTTTTGGTTTTGGGAGGACTTCCATTGCTATTTACTCGTAAAGAGTTTTTAGGTTCAAAAACAAATATCTAAATCGAGTATTTTAGAATACTTGAAAGCTTCGCCATTTACTTTCAAACAGTTATTTAAAAAAGGATCTTTTCCATATTAATTGATCATTAAGTTAATTTTATAAAGGCTATCCGGGTCTTTGTTTCCGCTCAGAAGTCTCCCGGGCTGGTCAGGCACTAAATTATAATCTTAAGAAGAATTATCAAAGCTAATCCCTGTATAAAATGGAT
>JALVMZ010000438.1 GCA_027032655.1 Desulfobacteraceae bacterium | reverse complement strand
AAATAAGAATTATCCATGAAATGTCAAATAATCTGATGGCGGTGACTGGATTCGAACCAGTGACTCTGCGGATATGAGCCGCATGCTCTGACCAACTGAGCTACACCGCCATCACTTAATATAATTTAATAAAAATGACTCTTTTGTCAATGAAATTATAGCATTTCAATGGCACATGCCATTGAAACACCCCCACCTCCGCATAAGGTTGCAAGCCCCAAGGTCTTGCCTCTTTTCTTCATTGCATAGATTAGTGTTACCATTATCCGGCATCCTGTTGAACCAACAGGATGACCAAGGCCAATACCTGAACCATTAACATTTGTTATCTCCCGATTCAGTCCAAGCTCCTTTTCCACGCCCAGATACTGGGCTGCAAATGCCTCATTTACCTCAATAAGCTCAAAGTCTTCCAGTGTTAGCCCACTTCGGTTTAAAAGGTCCTTTACAGCCGGAACAGGAGAGAGCCCCATGACTGATGGATGACATCCTCCTCTTCCCACTGCCTTAATCTTTGCAAGCGGCGTTATTCCCAGCTCTTTTGCCTTTGAATGGGACATGATTATCATCGCACTTGCCCCATCATTTATGCCCGAGGAATTTCCCGCTGTAACCTTTCCGATCTTTGGAATAAAGGCAGGAGGCAATTTTGCAAGATCATCCATTGTAAGTCCTGGTCTGAAGTGCTCATCTTTATCAAATACAATAGGGGGCTTCCCCTTTTTCTGGGGCACCTCCATCGGAACTATCTCTTCTTTAAAATCCCCCTCCTTAGTTGCCCTCTCAGCATTATTGTGACTCCTCAGGGCCACCTCATCCATCTCTTCCCTGCTGATATTATACATTTGAGCAACAAATTCCGCAGTGTGTCCCATGATGTAAGGTTTTCCCTTAAATAATTCAAGTGGCATACCCTCCTTAAGAGGGCCCTTCTCAGGGCCAGGCAGGAGATGAGAGCCACAATGAAGGGAGTGAATGAGTGCATCCACAAACACATGATCCTGCAATCTTAAACCCCATCTTGCCCCTGGCACAGCATAGGGAACTCCTGACATATGTTCTGTTCCCCCTGCAAGGATAATCTCTGCCATTCCTGTCTGTATCATTGCTGCTCCTGATACCACTGCTTCCATACCTGAAGTGCATACCCTGTTTATAGTAACTGCAGTTACTGAATCGGGGATACCGGCCATAAGTGCTGAAACCCTTGCCACATTAAGTGCATCTATAGGTTCCAGACAGCAACCAAATCTTACATCATCCAACATATCAGGGATAATTCCTGCCCTCTTTATAGCCTCTTTCATCACCACTGCCCCTATCTCTGCAGCGTTCACATCCCTCAATGTTCCCCCAAATGTGCCAATTGCTGTCCTGCACGCTGATACAATAACTATCTCTTCCATATCTTCACCCCTGTGTTTTGATAAGGCTGTCTTAATAAAGAGATGATATAATCATAAGGGCTTCTCATTGTAAAGCGGTAAATGATCTGTCTTACCTTGCGAGGCTGATTTGCCCGATTTGTATGAGATGAGGTCAGCAGTAAAGCTTCCAACAGCAACCTCACTCTTTATCCTGACTGGAATATGCCTTTGGTCATCAGTGACCCAGATAAGAAGTTTTGATCCCTTTTTCTTTTTAAAAACTCCTCCAATGTGTCTTATTTCAGGCTGAACGAGATAAGTGGAATATCTCTTGGATGATACGGTGATTGTCTCTTTTTTTATTACCCTTGCAATTCCTATTACACATTTCTTCCCATCAGATACAGGTCGCTTGAGAACCCTGTTTATATCAAGCTTCATGCATCTAAAGATGTAAAACACAGATAATGGATCAGCAGTTCCCTTAAGCACTGGCACGCTTTTCTCCGTGCGCCCATCCTTAATATATTCTGCCCTTCTGTTTTTCCAGTCAAATAAAACACTTACATCCTTTTTCGAATGACCTCTCCTTATAATTCGGTAAAATATGGACATTCCTCTTTCCATATCAGTGTATGATTCCACTTTCTCCCTGACCTTGTATATCACATCAATGTAAGGATATGTCTTTGCTTCAAGTATAAAATGATGAACCCTGTTACCTCTCATCTCTGTAATTGACCCAACTCTTAATGTGGCAATCCCTGCAGGAATAAATGCCCACTTTACCTTATAGGTCATAACCTCACCCGGTAAAAATGGAAGCTTAAGCATGGATGAAGAATGTGATTTATGAGAGGAAAAAAGTCCTGAAAATATACAGAACCCAATTAATGCCACTATTAATTTAATCATGAATCTGTGGTTTAAGGGCATATGGACTCTACTTTGCACTTTCAACCTCAAGGAAACGGTCGGGCTCAAGCCCCCCAAAGAATACAGCACCCGGACATGGGGTCACATACTTTTTTTTGTAATTTTCGCCCAGGACCTGAAATAACTCAAGACATGCAGAGCAAAGATGGGCTGAGATATCAATTGAATAGGGAACTTTATCGCCTGACTCTTCAATAAAGAGATGGGATTCAATAAAGTTTGAATGATTTGCATTATGGGTCATATATAGATATTCAAAATTATCTATTCTGGAGCCCAGCCTTTTCGCAAACCTGATAAACCATTTCTTTTCTACAGGACTCACCTTATTCCACCCATCAGGAATTAGACCTGTATATACAGGGTTGGTAGCAAGAGTCTTTTTTTCTGAATCTGTGGCAAACCTTGGTGGTCTGAATCCAGACTCCTTTATGATACATTCAAGCATATCCTCAAAACCTGGTATCTGAAAGGAGCTAACCACCAGCAATTTCCCCTTCTTGGATGAATGGTAATACCAGGTGCCCTGCCTCATGCACTTCTGGGACCAGACCTCTGGTGTTACACAACCTACCTTATACCTCCTCTCCAGGGGAAGACACATTACCCCTTTAGGGTATTTCAATTTTGTCCCCCTCTCTTCCTTTAAATAAGCACTCAAAATGGCTTCCATTTCGCTTTCAATCCAGTAGATATATTTTATATAACTCTTATCTTTTGACATAGAAAATATCCTTTATTATTTAAAATTAACCCTCACTCAAAAATCTCCCTTTAATCCAGGAGCTTTGCAAAAATTATTGAACTCCATTCTTTTCATATTATCCCTGGAATCACCTTCTTACAAAGTGTAAATTCATATCCACCATAGTGAAGGCAAACAGATTTATAACTTAACTACCAGAATAATAGCATTAATCGTTTTTATAAAGTAATTTTTTATACAAATTATGCATATAATTCTATACAAATCAAAAATCTCATATGATATCATTATTTTCAAATATCAAATGCTTGCACTTAACTGCCCAAAAATCTTTTGGACAGAAGAAAACTATTATTATAACACTTAATTAATGCATCTGACCGAATTCATATCAAAGATTAAAGACCATCCTGAGTTCGGCCCGGGATGTGTATATCACTATTATGAAAGGCCCAAAAGTGCCCGATTCAGTGATAACAGAGGTCTTGAAGAGCACATATCCTCAATGCTAAAAAAAGTGGGAATCCGGCATCTATATACACATCAGGCAGAGGCAATAGATGCCATAGAAAAGGGCAGGAATGTAATCATTTCAACGCCAACAGCAAGTGGAAAGAGCCTCATTTACAATATATCAGTGCTCAAAAGGCTAACCAGGAATCCTGATTCAAAGGCCATATATATATTCCCCTTAAAGGCCCTTGAACAGGATCAGTTAAAGGTGCTTCAGGCAATAATGGCCTCCTGGGAAGGGGGCAGATTAAGGGCAGGAATATATGACGGGGATACATCCCCATATCAGAGGAAAAAGATAAGATCCAATATACCTGAGATCCTGATGACAAATCCTGATATGCTCCACATGGGCATACTTCCATATCATCATCAATGGAAGG
>JALVMZ010000437.1 GCA_027032655.1 Desulfobacteraceae bacterium | reverse complement strand
AAAAGAGAAACAATCTGCAGAAGGGTTCTGGTATCCTAATTTAGCTGATCCTGATGATGCTCCTGTGAAAGAAACAAGTGGAACCGGTTTTATTACTTATGCTTTGGCATATGGAATTAACAATAGGATTTTAGATAAGGAAGAATACTTGCCTGTAGTGAAAAAAGCGTGGAAATCTCTTACGGATGCTGTTAGTGAAGAAGGTAAGGTACAGTGGGGGCAATTGGTAGGTGACCGGCCTCAAAATGTATCTAAAGATGATTCGCATGAATATGTTTCCGGTACATTTTTATTGGCAGCCAGTGAAATGTACATAGCCAGCAAATTGTATAAAACGGATATGGAAGATGGCCAGACTCATAATAAAATGGATTTAGCTAATGTCCGTAACGATGTAATGAAATACATTGAAAGTGAACTTCAGGGAGCGAATAAACCTTATGGTTTTTACAGACAGTATCCGGATGACGGTGAGAAATACGGATTATACGGTTCTTTGGATATTGCATTAATCAGAACCATTATGGGAGAGGACTTTAAAACTTCCCTGACAGATAAGCAGCGACAGGAGTGGATAGATCATATAAATTCATTTGCCCTAAAAGATGGTTCGTATAAATCAACCTGGCACAATGTGCCACATCGAAACGGAATGGTAATTAGCGCTTTAGGGCCACTGGGAGGAAAACAAAAATACCCTGTCACATTTTACCGGGATTTTAATACGGTTGATAAACTTATTCCGTATTTGAATAATGAAATAGATTGGGCTCAGTTATGGGCGGGTTCCCTGCAAATATGGGGTGGTATTCTCCCATATAGTTTGAGCAAGAAGTGCACTCAAAAATGGCGAAAGGCGGTTTTTAATTACCTGAATGGAAATCTTGACCCAAATACAGGATGGTGGCGCAAAGGCGTAAAGCATACTGATACATTCCAGGCTGTAGGAGGAGGTGCTCATATATGGCCGATTTATCAGTTACATAATGAACCCTTTCCATATCCTAAAAAAGTCATCGATGGTATATTGGCATTACAGTTAGAAGATGGCACCTGGTATGGCGCAAAGGAAAACATCAGGGATGGTGCTTATTTAGATCTGGATAATCTGTACGGATATACTTTTATGAAGTCTTTGGCACCGGGCTATAGGGAGAAAGAAATAAAA
>JALVMZ010000436.1 GCA_027032655.1 Desulfobacteraceae bacterium | reverse complement strand
GATCCTTTACTCAGAATCTGCTGGAAGATTTATAGTAACTGTGTCCAGAGAAAACAGGGGGCCATTTGAAGAGGCATTTAAAGGCCAGCCGGTTTCTCCTGTGGGTTATGTGAGGAATGATGGAGTATTTAGGATAAAACACAAAAAGGATGTCATAATAGAAGAGACCGTTTCAGGTCTAAAACAGGCATGGATGAGACCCTTTGGAGGGTTAGTATGAATGTCAGAGCCCTTGTTCTAACAGGTTATGGCCTTAACTGTGATTATGAAACCGATTATGCGCTCAGGATTGCAGGGGCTGAATCCCACAGGATCCATATCAATGAACTCATATGGAATAAAGGGGAAAATCCTTTATATAGCCTTGACCATTACCACATCCTCGTCTTTGACGGTGGATTCAGCTGGGGAGATGATCACGGTGCAGGAGTGCTTCTTGCTTCAAAGATGAAATTCAATCTTGGCGATGAAATACAGAGATTCATTGAGCAAGGCAAACTTATAATGGGCATATGCAATGGTTTTCAGGCACTTGTCCATATGGGACTTCTTCCTGGCATTGACTGGAATTATAATGATAGATCAGTGGCCCTTACATATAATGATTCGGGTAATTTTATTGATACCTGGGTCAACTTGAGGATAAATAAAGATTCGCCATGTATATTTACAAAAGGACTTGATCAAATGGAACTTCCGGTGCGACATGGGGAAGGGAAATTTTATGCACCTCCTTCAATAATAGAGCAACTTATATCAAACAATCAGGTGGTAATGCAATATGCAAATCAGAATGGAGAGCCTGCTTGCGGAATCTATCCCTTCAACCCCAATGGATCATTGGTGGACATAGCAGGAATATGTGATTCAAGTGGGAGGATATTCGGACTTATGCCCCACCCTGAAGCATTTAATCATTTTACCAATCACCCTGACTGGACCAGAAAAAAGGAAGAACTATTGAGGAAGGGGAATCCTATCCATGACATTCCAGGAGATGGTATTCTTATTTTTAAGAATGCGGTTGAATACATGGAACATGTTATTAAAAATTAAGGTCTAATTTTGTTTGGTTTAATTTCCATGTCCTTTTCTCATCTATTATGTGAATTACCTCCCATCCCCTCTTTGTGAGAGTATCTGATATATATCTACGATGACATTTCCAGGG
>JALVMZ010000435.1 GCA_027032655.1 Desulfobacteraceae bacterium | reverse complement strand
GCCCTATATACATGGAGATGTCTCTATAATTTCTGCCACAAAAGGAATAGAGAATAGCACTCTGATGTTGATGTCAGATATTACGAAAGAAGTGCTGGATAGAGAAGTTATATTTTCCTGCATTGCAGGACCCAGTTTTGCAAAGGAGGTATCAAAGAGATTACCAACTGCTGTAACAATAGCATGCAAAGACATAGAGCATGCAATGTTTCTACAAAAAATCTTCTATACTGAATATTTCAGGGTATATGTTAGCAAAGACATAATCGGCGTTCAGCTTGGAGGAGCACTCAAGAATGTAATTGCAATTGCATCTGGAATTTCTGATGGGCTTGGTATAGGAACCAATGCAAGGGCAGCTTTAATAACTCGAGGACTTGCTGAAATATCCAGATTGGGGGTAAAGCTGGGGGCAGAACCATTGACATTTGCTGGGTTAGCAGGTATGGGAGACCTTGTCTTAACATGCACCGGAGATCTGAGTAGAAACAGGACAGTGGGGCTCAGGATTGCTGAAGGTCTGCGATTAAAAGAGATTGTTTCAGGAATGAAAATGGTGGCAGAAGGGATAAAAACAACAAAATCTGCCTATGAACTTTCAAAAAGGATGGAAGTTGAAATGCCAATTGTAGAGCAGGTATATAGAATACTTTATGAAGATAAGAATCCAAAAGATGCTGTAAAAGAACTCATGACCCGTCAATTAAAAATTGAATCATTTTGATGGAAGAAGAAATGAAGGTATTAGTTACGGGAAGGCTTCCGGAGAGTATAGTAAATAAGATAAAGAAAGAGCACGAAGTGGAGATGAATTCCAATGATATACCCATGGAAAGAGGTCTAATCATCCAGAAGGTAAGAGAAAAAGATGGGTTATTGTGTATGATAACAGATAAGATTGATAAAGAATTAATAGATAGTGCACCGAATTTGAAGGTGATATCCAATTATGGTGTGGGATTCAATAATATAGATGTTGCCTATGCAAGTAAAAAAGGAATAATTGTTACAAACACTCCGGGAGTGCTAACAGACTCTACTGCTGATATTGCCTTTGCATTAATTCTCGCGGTTTCAAGAAGACTCATTGAAGCGGATAACATTGCAAGGAAAGGGGAATTTCGTTTCTGGGCGCCCATGCATTTCCTGGGAAAGGATGTAAGCGGTAAAAC
>JALVMZ010000434.1:342-3928 GCA_027032655.1 Desulfobacteraceae bacterium | reverse complement strand
AGGGGATAATTTCCCTGGATTAATTCTGGACATCTATAACAGGACACTTGTTCTAAGGCCAGAAATTCGTGGCATTGAATATTTGATCCCGGATATTATTAAAATCTTAAAGGAAAATTTCCCCCATTGTTCCATATTTCTTAAAAGAGATGAGAAGGCGGCAAGAATAGAGAAGCTGATATACAAGACAGGTTATCTGGTGGGCTCTGGCGATGGATCGGAGATAATAGAAGAGAATGGACTTCGCTTTTTTGTTGATCTTTATCAGGGGCAAAAGACAGGTTTTTATCTTGACCAGCGGGACAATCGCATGATGGTTAAGGAAATTTCATCTAAGAAGAGGGTCTTGGATCTCTTCTCTTACACTGGAGGCTTTACAATTAATGCTGTATCAGGAGGAGCAAGTTCAGTTGATGCAGTGGAGAGTTCTTCTTATGCAATTAAATTGGCACAGGAGAATTATAAATTTAATTTTGAAGATAAGACAGATAAGGTTAAATGGTCTAAAGGGGATACATTTAAATTTCTTGAAGATGTAAAAGACAAATATGATCTTATAATAATGGATCCGCCCCCCTTTGCAAGAAGTAAAGGAGAACTAAAGGGTGCCCTTAGAGGATATCGCTGGCTTCATGAAAGGGTATTTTCTATTTTAAATGCAGGTGGATTTCTTTTTACATTTTCTTGTTCTCACGCAGTTACAAGGGCTCTGTTTTTAGATGTTATTTTGAGATCCGCAAGGGATTCAGGCCGTCATATTCAGATTGTAAAGGATTTGAGGGCATCCCCTGACCATCCATGGAGCATCTATCACAGAGACGCAGATTATATGAAAGGCTTTCTTCTATATGTTCATTGAAGCTATTATTTTTCTCCCTGAGTGCCATGTCTTGCATTCTTTATTCTATACATGGCCTTATCCGCCCGCTCTATTAATTCCTCCACGCCTTCACCCTTCTTTGGTGTTGCAATTCCTGCAGATACTGTAACATCAACAGGTCCTGCTTTATGCGATATAAATCGTCTCTTTTTAAAATTCTTCATAAAGATTACAAGTCTTTGCTTTGCCATATCCTTTTCCATGTCTTCAACCAGAACCACAAATTCATCTCCACCATATCGGGCAATGAGATCATTCTTTCTGAATGTCTCTTTAAGACACTGTGCCATCTTTTTAAGTATTCTGTCACCTGCCTGATGTCCAAGGGTGTCATTTATATATTTAAACTTATCTATATCAAGTAAAATAAGAGAAAATTTTGCTTCACCCATTCTAAACTTTTCCATGAGCTGAGCCAATCTAATATCAAAGGCACGTCTGTTATATACTCCTGTCAGAGGGTCCATCAGTGCCTCTTTTTCAAATTGCTCAGCCCGCTTTTTCATTTCAGTTTTGCTTTTTTCTGCCTCTTTGATCCTTTTTTTTAGTGTATCAATGCGTTGTTTGGTCTTTTTTAGAAGGCTTAATTCCTGCTCCTTTTTCTTGGCCATTAAATCTTTAATATTGATGATTCTAGTAACCAATGCCTTTTTTATTTCTTCAATGTTTTCATGAACATCAAAACTTTCAATCATGGTATTCATCTCTTTTAAGATTGAGCCCTGAAAATCATTCATCTCTTTTATTCTGCCTTCTAAGTTGAACTCCTTTATCATAAAATCTTCAAGTTCTTTGATGCCTTGAAGAAGAGTGGCAAATGATGAGTTTATTCCATTAAAGTCATCTTTAATCTTATTCCTTAGCTCTCCAATAAAATTCAGCACCGCCTCTTGAATGGAGATTAGATCTTTATGATTTAGCCTTTTATGACATTTGAGGGAAATTGTTTCTGCTGGAGGGACAATTTTCTCGGCTCCAGGATACAGTCCATTAATGAGATGAAAGATAAGATTTTTTATAATCTGGCAGGAGCTTTTAATAATTGAATCCAGATGCTCTATTTCATCACAAAGCCTTTTATCCTGGTCCAGTGTAAGGTTATAGGCCTGATTCTTTATTGCATCTCTCTGTTTATGTATTTCATCCCATGGTATGGGATTTACATTAAGCTGTGAGCAGAGCCTTTCTGTCTGCTCCCTGAAAGGGTCACTCATCCCTATTATCCTGCAAAGGGTCTTTACAAGACTAATAAATTGTTCCCTTTCCAGGGATGAGCTCTTTTCAAGGGCAAGGAACTCTTCCCTCAACCTTCTGTAGTCTGATTCAATATCTTTTTTCATAAAAAGGATGGTCCTGTATTTTTTCTATTTTTATCGGCCAGATTTTATATTTTTTTAATTTATGAAATCTGCAGCGGGAATGGATTAAAGGTGACACCTGAAGAACAGGTGCCACCTGGTGTGAAAGGGAGGGCGATCATTCTTTTTCAAATAGGGATTTTTCTGCCCCACAAACAGGACATGTCCAATCATCAGGAAGATCCTCAAATGCTGTTCCTGGTGGAACATTGTTGTCAGGGTCTCCTGCTTCCGGGTCATAAACATACCCACAAACTGAACATACATATCTATCCATAATAATTAGCCTCCTTTATCCTTTGTTTTCTTCTGCTACAGAGCCAGGCCCTGCAAGTGGTCTGAAACTCTTTTTGGATGCACCACAAACAGGGCATCTCCAGTCATCTGGCAGGTCCTCAAATTTTGTCCCCTTAGGGATCTTTCCCTTTCTATCCCCTTTATCGGGATCATAGATATATCCACAATTAATGGTCTGACACTGCCACATATCCTCTGGTCTTGACATTTTTTTCCTCCTTATTGGTTGATTTTATCTATTCCTGCCACCAGCCCTTTTTTATATGGGCCTCCTTTTCTGCTTCTGCCAGCTTCCTTATCTTGTAAGCGGAGTCCCTGAGAACGGAATACAGTATCCCGCATCCATCGTCCTCCCTTACTTCCTCTCCATAATCTGCGAGCTTAAGCATTTTATCCACAATCTCAAAGGTCATCTGAATGGCCTTATCACACTCTTTCATTATATTCTCCATCAGGTCTTTATTTAATATTTAAACAATAACCATGCCAAACCATTTAATTTTAAATAGGTCAATCAAATCAATATGTTACATGTTGTTGTGATATCTGATTAATAATTCTGATATGAGACAGGTATTAAATTGCTTGGGCTGGGAAAAACTGCAGTGATTATGAGTATGTCTTAAAATGACCGTGTCTCATCTGCTCATGATACATAATTGTTTCACGATACAATTTCCAGCACTAATGAGTTGGCCATTTATCAGTAAATTTCTCTTCTTTAAAATAACAGAACCTATCACATTTTAGTTCTTTTCCGGTGACAGGACACCTCAGTATCACCCTGTTTTTTCCAACATCGATCACTTCCCAGTCGCCTTTTCTTGGACCGTCAACGATATTAATCTTCTCTCCCTTTTTAAAGGGATAAAGGGTAAAGAATGTAATCTTGTATCTTGATACTGCACTTTTTTCCATGAAAAAGCCCCCTCTTAATAAAGACATTAATCTATTTTCTAATTCTCCTGCTTATAGGATCATCAATCAAAAATCATGCCATCACTTATGAAATATCTTCATCCAGTTCAGGAAAATCCTTGAGGAAACGATA
>JALVMZ010000434.1:0-332 GCA_027032655.1 Desulfobacteraceae bacterium | reverse complement strand
CTTTCATGAAATGTTCTATCAATAGCGGGATATCACCTTTTCTTTCCCGTAAGGGGGGCAGTTTTATTGGCACCACATTTATCCTGTAATAGAGGTCTTCCCTGAATCTCCCTTCCTGGACATCTTTTTTAAGATCTCGATTTGTGGCACTTATTATGCGGGCATCAGTTGTTATGCTTTTCTCACCGCCAACCCTTTCAAATGAACCGTCCTGAAGCACCCTTAAAAGTTTTACCTGCACATGTTTTGGAAGCTCTGCCACCTCATCCAAGAACAGGGTTCCACCATTTGCAAGTTCAAACCGTCCCTTCTTGTCCCTGATTGCCCCTGAA
>JALVMZ010000433.1 GCA_027032655.1 Desulfobacteraceae bacterium | reverse complement strand
GTGATATCTTCCAGATTTCCTATAGGAGTTGCAACAACAAATAGTGTGCCAGGGCTCTTATTATCTGTCATTTCAAATCATAAAAGCAAGATAGGGATTAATAAAAATTTTCAATATCAAAGGCGTTCTGAATTATTTCAAAGTCCATTTTGTCATTATTCATGTTTATTGCCACCACATCAAACCTTGCCCTATTTTCCATAAGTTCATGATTTTTCATATAATAAAGAGCACACTGATATAATCTCTTTTTCTTTTTTGGAGTGATGGCCTCCTTTGCATATGCGGTTGATCTGTTTTTTCTGGTTTTAATCTCAATAAATACAATATAATCATCGTCTCTTGCAATAATGTCCAATTCCCCAAACGGACATCTGTAATTCTTCTCAAGAATCTCATAACCAATTGATTTTAATCTTTTTAATGCAATATCTTCCCCCTTCTCTCCAAGTATTTTCCTTTTCATGGT
The DNA here is from genome assembly GCA_027032655.1 of Desulfobacteraceae bacterium. Classification (GTDB taxonomy): domain Bacteria; phylum Desulfobacterota; class DSM-4660; order Desulfatiglandales; family JALVMZ01; genus JALVMZ01. The sequence goes on along the minus strand of JALVMZ010000433.1, from coordinate 3,459 downwards.
CATTTTATGTCAGCCCTGATACCCGTTTAAATGTCAATCTATGAACAGGAGATGGGCCATATTTTATTAATGCCAATAGATGTTCTTTTGTCCCATATCCTTTGTTTCTTATAAATCCATACTCAGGATAATCTTTATCCATTGCCCTCATTATCCTATCTCTGTAAACCTTTGCCACTATTGATGCTGCTGATATTAATTTTACCTTCCTGTCGCCTTTTTTAATACATCTCTGGGGAATGGGAACGGGTATTCTCTGTGTGCCATCCACCAATAATAGCTCAGGTTCAGGAGAAAGACAGAGGACTGCCCTTTTCATTGCTTCAAGAGTGGCATTAAGTATATTAAATTTATCAATGAACTCCGGAGAGATTACTCCAATACCTATTGATACGGCTTCCTGGCAAATCAGGGTAAAAGCGGACTCTCTTGCCCTTTCTGTTAGCAGCTTTGAATCCTTTATTGATTCATGGTTCAAATTCCGGGTAAGGATGACAGCAGCTGCAACCACAGGTCCGGCAAGGGGGCCTCTCCCTGCCTCATCTACTCCTGCAATAACAGGATTCTCTTTGTCCATTTTTTCAAATAGGAATCTCTGCTTTTCCATTAAAACACAGGGAGAGATGCTGATGACCTTATATGTAATTCCGGGTATCAGGAAAATCTTTTTTCTTTTACCTGTGCTGCCTTACCTCTCAGGTTTCTCAAGTAATAGAGCCTGCTTCTCCTCACCTTCCCCCTTGTTACCACCTCTATCCTTTCTATCATGGGTGAGTGAAGGGGAAATATTCGCTCTACCCCTATCCCGTATGAAACCTTTCTTACTGTAAAGGTAGCTCCTGTCCTTCCCTTCCTTTTCCTGATTACTATCCCTTTAAATACCTGAATTCTCTCCTTGTCTCCTTCCACTATCTTGACATGAACATTTACCGTATCTCCTGGCCTGAATTCAGGTATATCCAGTCTCATCTGTTCATTTTCCAGTATTTTTATCGGGTCCATATGTCCTCCTCATTGTTAAAATTTCCCTGCAAGCCGGTCAAGTATGATAGCAACTGCACATCTCACAGAAAGATGGTTGTAATTAGTGGGGCCATATACAGGGTCGAGCAAAAAGTCTGCCCTATTAATTAAACTTTTACTCAGGCCCCATGCAGTTCCAAATATCAAAAAAGCAGGGATTCCATTTTCTAACATTTTTCTTGCCTCTGAATATGAGAGCCTCTGCTCTTTAACAGGTGATGCATCCGTAGCAATAATCAGGGGTTGTTTCCCCTCTTCTTTATTTATCATATCGATTGATTCATCAATCTCTGAAGTTATCTCTATTAGTTCAATTGCATCTTTTCTGTCCCTATTATAAATGGCTCCATATCCATTTTTCCAGTGCCTTATGATTCGCCTTGCTATTTCCTGTTGGTCCTCCACAGGGGTTATCACATGAAACCTTTTTACTCCATAAGTCTTTGCGACCCTTGATATATCATGTAAATCCAGATTAGTAATACATGAGGCTATTATCTGCCTGTTTTTATTGTAAACAGGATAATGAACAAGTCCTATGTAAAGCCTCATCACTCATCCATTCCACTTTTAATTTCCTTTAAAATAGTTTCTGCCTCAGGGTCAAGCCGAGCATGTCTTAATAGATCAGGTCTCCTTTCCAGGGTGTCTTTAATTGACTGTTTTTTTCTCCACACCCTTATCTTCTCATGATCACCTGAAAGCAGGATCTCTGGCACTTTCTTACCTTCAAATATCCTTGGCCTCGTGTATTGAGGATACTCAAGTAGATTGTTTTCAAAGGAATCTTCATATGGAGATTTATCATCACCAAGGACACCAGGTATTAATCTGCTCACTGCCTCAATGATTACCATTGCAGGCACCTCTCCACCACTCAAAATATAATCGCCTATGGATATCTCTCTATCAACATAGTATTTACTTATCCTCTCATCGACACCCTCATATCTCCCACATATAAGGATGACCTGCTTAAAGGTGGATAGTTCCCATGCAGTGGATTGGTGAAATCTTTCCCCCCTTGGGCTTAAAAGAATTACCACTGAGTCTTTTTCATCCCTGTCAATTGACCTCAATGCCCTGACTATTGGCCCGGGTTTCATCACCATCCCGGTTCCACCACCATAGGGTCTATCATCAGTAACCCTCTTGGCACCTTTGGCAAAATCACGTATATCCACCAGATTGAAGGATAATATTCCTTTTTTTACAGCCTTCCCTAAAAGACCTGTTTCAAAGAACGATTGAAAAATCCCCGGAAATATGGTCAGGATATCAAACCTCATTCATATCCAGTAATCCTTCTATAGGTTCAATAATCATTTTTCTCTTTTCAGTATCAATACCTTTAATAACATCATAAATGGCCGGGATCAGAATCTCTTTGTCCTCTCTTCTTATCACATAGACATCATTACTTCCGGTTTCCATTATATGGTTTATTTTTCCTATATATTCGCCTGTTTCAAGATAGACCCTGATTCCAATCAATTCATACCAGTAAAATTCACCCTCTTTTTTTTTCTCCAGATCCTGAGCAAGGACAAAAATATCACTCTCTCTCAGCGATTCAGCCTGCTCAATGGAGCGAATCTCCTTTAATTTCATCAAAAATATATTCTTATGAGGCTTTATGGAGGAAAGGGTAAATATCTCCTCTTTCCCGCTGGGTGTTTTGAAGAAGATGCTCTGCCCCTTTTTGAAGCTGGAAGGGCCTCGTGCATAGGATTTTATACGCAACACACCCTTCACTCCATGGGGGCGCAGCACCTTCCCCATAAGAATTAGATTTTCAGGATTAATGCAGCCCAATCCTATTCAATTATTTCCAGGACAGCCCTCTTATTGATTTTGGTGGAAGCTGCACTGAGTATTGTTCTCATTGCCCTTGCTGTTCTGCCCTGCTTTCCAATGATCTTACCCAGATCCTCCTTCGCCACCTTGAGCTCAATAACAGATGTTTGCTCCCCTTCGATCTCTGTAACCACAACCTCTTCTGGTTTGTCCACCAATGCCTTTGCTATGTATTCTATCAACTTCTTCATCTAAACTCCTCCTTCCTTTTAATGTTCACTTCAGGTTCGACTTATAATATCCCTTCCTTTTTCAGGATCGCCTTTGCAGATCCCGAGACCTTAGCCCCATTTTTCAACCAGTTATTGACCCTGTCTTTATCCACTCTGATTTCAGCAGGTTCTTTCATAGGGTCATAATAACCCAGAATCTCTAAGAACCGTCCATCTCTGGGAGATTCTGAATCTGCTGCAACAAGCCGATAAAAAGGTCTTTTTTTTGACCCCATTCTGCTCAATCTGATTCTAACCATATATTTCCAAGCACCTCCTGTATCTATTTAGCATTAATGGAACAGCGATGGAATACCCTTCTTGGTAAATCTCTCCATCATTACCTTTGTTTGTTCAAAACCTTTTA
>JALVMZ010000432.1 GCA_027032655.1 Desulfobacteraceae bacterium | reverse complement strand
TTTCCCTCTTTTTCACTTCTTCTTCATCTGTTGCATCATAGAGGATCTGGGGGTGCAGATTTCCATCCCCTGCATGACCAAAGGTGGCTATCTGTATCCCCACCCTGGACGATATCTCCTCAATGCCCCTCAATAACTCAGGCACCCTGCTTATGGGAACAGTTACATCCTCAAGCACGGAGTTGGTTTTTATCCTTGCAAGCACTCCATATGCTGATTTTCTGGCAAGCCAGAGCTGTTCCACCTCTTTTTCATTTCTGGCCTTCTTTATTTCAAGGGCATCATTTGCCTCAAATACCTTTATGATCTTATCCATCTGGTGCTCTGTTTCCTCCTGGGTGAATCCATCGGTTTCCGTAATTATCAGGGCATCAACTTCCGGCAGATTCAGAGCTGTGTTCTGATTTATGGCAATGAGAGTGTGTTTTCCAAGAATCTCAAGGGCACTTGGTATTACTCCACTCTTTATAATATCTCTTACGGCTTTGCCAGCGGATTCAACATCCTGAAATGTGGCAAGAGCAGTTGATTTGGCAGTGGGCCTGGGACTGATCTTCAAAATTATCTCTGTTACAATCCCAAGTGTGCCTTCAGATCCCACAAACAGTCTGGTAAAATCGTATCCTGATACACTCTTGATGGCCTTTGAACCGGTGTGCATGATCCTTCCATCAGGGAGAACAACCTTAAGTGCCAGGACATAGTCCCGTGTTGTTCCATACTTTGCCCCCCTTATCCCCCCTGCATTGGTCGCTATATTCCCACCAAGTGTGCATGCCTTACCACTTGCTGGATCAGGAGGGAAAAAGAAACCGTATGGTTCAAGGGCCTTATCAAGGTCTGCATAAACAACGCCAGGTTCCACAATCACATATCGGTTTTCAATACTGATTTCAATAATCCTGTTCATCCTGGTCAGATCAAGGACAATACTCCCATCTGATGGAATAGCCATTCCTGAAAGCCCCGTTCCTGCCCCTCTGGGTATTACAGGGACCTTCTCCTGATTTGCAATCTTCATTATCTCTGATATCTCATCACTGCTCCTGGGCCAAACAGCACATATGGGTCTGTGACTGTGCTCTGATGCATCATAAGAGAAGGATACAAGATCAATGAGATTGTCCGTAAAGTTTTCATCTCCCACAATTGCCTTTATTTTGTCTTTTATAAT
>JALVMZ010000431.1:4576-11592 GCA_027032655.1 Desulfobacteraceae bacterium | reverse complement strand
CTATAAAGGGGGGCATCTGTTCTGCCCTTTTTGAGATAATATCCATCTTATATCACCTTGTTTAAAGGATACTCTATTATTCCTTCCGCACCTGCCTTTATAAGTCTGGGTATCAGGTCTCTTACCACACTGGATTCCACAACGGATTCAACAGAATACCACTTGCTATTATAGAGTCCTGCTATTGTGGGAGCATTCAGGCTGGGAAGGAGACCAATCACCTCTTTGAGCTTTTCTTCAGGCACATTCATCTTGAGACCCACCATGTTCTCTGCCCTGAGAGCCCCCTTGAGCAACAGGGCAATCTGCTGGATCTTATCCCTTTTCCAGGCATCCTGATAGGACTCCTTATTGGCAATTAATTGTGTATTGGACTTCATAAGCTCGTGAATTATCTTAAGCCCATGGGCCCGTATTGTGCTACCTGTCTCTGTAACCTCAACAATGGCATCTGCAAGACCTGATACCACTTTTGCCTCGGTTGCACCCCAGGAGAATTCCACCCTTACATTGATATTCCTCTCCTTGAAATATCTTTTAGTAAAATTCACGAGCTCAGTTGCAATCTTTTTCCCATTCAGGTCCTCCAGTGTCTTAATATCTGAATTGGCCGGGACAGCAAGGACCCATCTCGCAGGATTCTGACTTACCTTTGAATAAACAAGGTCATCAACCACCACCACATCTGATTCATTCTCTTCAATCCAGTCTCTTCCTGTTAACCCGGCATCAAGGGTCCCCACCTCAACATATCTGGACATCTCCTGGGCCCTGCATATGGTGCACTCTATCTCATCATCATTGATGTCAGGGAAATAACTCCTTCCATTATTCACACTTATCTTCCAGCCTGATTTTTCAAACAGATGAAGTGTGGCCTTCTGCAAGCTCCCTTTTGGAATTCCCAGTTTTAATCTATTCATTTTCTATACACCCTCTCTGGATCAAATATCTTTTTATCAGTTATTTTTATATTTCCATTTCTTTCAATCATTCTAAAAAAACAGCTCTCATATCCTTCGTGGCACGCTGCACCCCCTACCTGCTCCACCTTGAAAAGCACTGTGTCCCTGTCACAATCCACATATATCTCCTTTATTTTCTGGACATTTCCGGATGTCCCGCCTTTATGCCACAATTCCTTCCTGCTCCTGCTCCAGTAATGGGCCTCTCCTGTTTCGATGGTCTTATTCCAGGCCTCTTCATTTATGTAGGCAAGCATGAGGACCTTTCCTGTCTTCCAGTCCTGTGCTATGGCAGGCAAAAGACCCCCTCCCTTTTCAAAATCAAGTTCCATTGCTCATACCTCCCGATTAAAACCGCTATAATACATATTCCACATTAATTATTCAACCAGGAACCCAACTGACCACACGCAGCACCTATGTCCTGTCCTTTGCTCTTCCTTATAATCGCAGTATAATTATTTTGAATCAAAATCTCCTGAAAACGCAATATCCTATCCTCTCCTGGGGGGGCAAACTCCACACCAGGAGACGGATTAAAGGGAATAAGGTTTATCTTTGCCTTTATCCCCTTTAATATTTCAGACAGTCTGAGTGCATTGCTGTCGCTATCATTTACTCCATCAATGAGCAGGTATTCAAATGTGATTCGCCTTCCCTTAGGCAGGGGATATTCCCTGCATGTCTTAAGTAGCATCTCTATGGGATATTTCCTGTTTATGGGCATCAGATGGGAACGAGTCCTGTTATCCGTTGCATTGAGAGATACTGCAAGGTTGATAGCACTTTCCTCTCCCAGTCTTTTGAGTCCTGGCACAATACCACATGTGGAAAGTGTAACCCTTCTTTTTGAAAAATTCATCCCGCCCTCATCAATTATTATATCCACTGCCTTAATAACAGATTCATAGTTTAAAAGTGGTTCACCCATGCCCATAAACACAATATTTTTTAATCTGGATGGCTCTTTCATCTCCCTTTTTATCAATACTATCTGATCAATTATCTCTGAAGTGCTTAAATTCCTCACAAATCCCATCTTTCCTGTTAAGCAGAATCTGCAACCCATCTGACATCCAACCTGTGAGGACAGACACAGGGTGTAGTGCTCTCTTTCAGGGATAAGCACAGACTCTATAAAATATCCATCCTTGAGTTGAAAGATATATTTCCGGGTCCCATCAACCGATGCAAGTTCCTCTATTTTATTAATGGTATTCAGCTCTCCTTTCCGCTCAAGGAGCTGTCTCAGGTCTTTAGGAATATCAGTCATCTCATTAAAGGATGAGGCAAACTTCTGGAACAACCATCTCCTTACCTGTCTTGCACGATAAGGTTCAAACCCCAATCCCTGTATCCATTGCTCCAGTTCTTCTCTTTCCATTGCTTTGATATCCGCCTTCATTTCCACTCAATAAACTCCTATTCATCTGTCTTCATGGTCCTTAGCTTTGCAAGTTCCCACACATAATCATACAGATGAAGTCCTTTACTGGCTGCAATAATCTCGCCATCATCCACACCGATGCTCTCTGCCATATATTCTTTCAGGAGCTGAATGGCGCCCAGGTTTGCAGGGAATCCATTCCAGAGGTCCCATGACCTGAAATATACCATAAAATGGAGCTTACCGTCCTTTATTCTGGTATCTATTCCCCTCAGGCATGGGGGGTCTTTAAGAAATATACTTTCAGGATCTCCCACTGTCATATATGCCTGATTGGTGTTGTGACCATCCTCCCTGTACATCCTTATAACCTCTTCTATCTGAGGCTCCAGATACTGCCCATATGTATAGTCTTCACCCGGTTTCTTCTCTGAAGTCATAAGATAGGGCAGATATTCTTCAAGATAACCATCTGCCACAGGATTGGGAATACCAAGAGATGGCGGAATGTCAGGAAGCAGGGGTCTTGTGCCGGGATACTTGATATGCACTGTAACATAGTCGAATTCAAGCCTCTTCTGCCCCTCATAACTTCCCCGTTCAATGATATATTCCCTTCCACATTCCAGTATCCTATAGACACACTGGAACCATGCATCTGGAAGGTCCCTTGCCTCAATAAACTCTATCTGAAGCATGGCACACCTCTGATCCTTATTTAATTACAATTTGAGACCTTTTTAAAATTCAATCAAATGATATATTTTTTCAATGTATATCTGGAAATACCTTATCTGTCATGCTGAGGGGCAAAACCCCGAAGCATCTCATAGATCCTTCGGGAGTCTTTCAGACACCCTCAGGATGACAGATGGAATATGAATCATTTTTGTAAAGCTCTCGATTTACCTGAAAAGCCAATTTTTCCAGGGAATTCTTTTATAGATATAAATTATAATACCCTATATGTAAAGAATTGAGCTATTCAGGAATATTTTTGACCTGAGCCCTTTCAAGCTCAAGTATGCCCTTTACAAGGGATAGGGCCCCATTTCTAAGAGAAGGAGTTCTTATCTTCCTGAATACTTTTAGCAATCTCATTTCTTCCTTATTTAAAGGGTATTTGGGTTCCAGACCATAAGGTGCTGAGGGCTCCTCCACTCCTTTTATGGATAAATTATACCCGATAAAAAATTCTGATATATCCACTCCCAGTGCATCTGAGATATCCTTTAACCTTGAAACAGAAATTCGTGTTATGCCTTTTTCGTATTTCTGTATCTGCTGAAAGGATACTCCCAGTTTCTCTGCCAGTTCCATCTGGGATAATCCCCATTTTTTACGGAGCTCTCTAATCCTTTTTCCTATGAATTTATTAATCAACTTGTTATTAATCAACCTGTATCACCCTTTTCAAAAATTGCTTTGTTTTCCCACAAAATACTTGAAATGTCTAACAACTCATGGTAGTTTTTCCGAAATTTGCTTTTTCTACCATCGATTGAGGGGCATTAACATGAGAAAGAGAATCCTTGTTGTTGATGATGATTCGATGATTAGGGAGTTTCTCTTTAATGCCCTCAGCAGTTTTGGATATGAAGTAACCACCGCATCTGATGGTAGTGAGGCAATGGATATCCTCAGGGAGAACACATACCATCTGGTTATAACAGATTATAACATGCCCCATTTAAATGGTGACGCGCTGACTGAATGGATCAGGTTAAAAGATTCACTGTTACCTGTAATAATCATTAGCGGGTATGAAATTGAAGAGAGTAATCTCAAATTTCAATTAACCGCATTCCTGAAAAAACCATTCAATCTTTCAAAACTCCATTCCACCATAAAAGAATTATTTCAACAAAAAAGGGCACTTGAATAATTTCTGTTTTCCTGGTTGTAACCTCCAGGTCGCCGCATCTTACTCCATATCAGAGATTGTGATTATATTAAAGGAGATTACCTGCAAAGTCAACCTATATTTTATTTTAAGTTGACAATGTGCCCATTTTTCATTAAACAGCGGGTATCATCCAAGGAGGCCTCTACATAACTCTTCCGGGTTTTTTAGATTAAAGGAGTGGGAAATGAAAAGATTGATATCAACATGGGAAGATAAGGGCATGGAAGGGATAGGTATTGACCCCGAAGATGCCATTCAGGTTCTATCCATGCCTGATGAGTGGATATTTCATCTTTTTGGTGCAACATGGAGAATAACCAGGAAGTGGAAACAGGGACAGATCAGGCTCTGCTCCATTGTCAATGCCAAATCAGGGCTCTGCACAGAGGACTGCTCTTTCTGTTCCCAGTCAAGGAGATCAAAGGCAGAGATTGATGTATATCCAATGCTGGAACCAGACGAAATATACAGAAGGGCACTAAAGGCAAAGGGAGCAGGTGCGAAGGAGTTTTCAGTTGTAACTTCAGGTAAAGGCCTGAAGGGTAAAAATGAGTTCAATAAGGTGAAAAAGGCAGTTGAAATGATAAAAGAAACTGGTCTGCAATCATGTGTGAGTATAGGTATAGTGGATTATGAGAGCCTATCTATACTGAAATCCGCAGGGCTTGGCAAGTTTCATCATAATCTTGAGACATCCAGGTCATATTTCCCCAATGTCTGCACCACCCATGACTATGATGAGGACATAAGGGTTGTAAAGGATGCAAAAAGGGCGGGCCTGAGTGTCTGCTGTGGTGGCATATTTGGAATCGGAGAGTCTCCTGAGCACAGGGTAGAGCTTGCCTTTGAGTTAAAAGGGCTGGATGTGGACTCCATCCCCATAAACTTTTTAAATCCCATAAAAGGGACACCACTTGAAGAGAAAAACCACCTTACTCCCATAGAGTGTCTGAAAATCATTGCCATGATGAGACTCACAAATCCAACAAAGGATATAATCATATGCGGGGGGAGGGAAGTTAATTTGAGGGATATGCAGAGCTTAATCTTCCCCGCTGGTGCAAATGGGCTTATGCTGGGAAATTATCTAACCACAAAAGGGAGACCTCCAGAAGAGGACATAAAGATGATTAATGATCTTTCACTTCGGTGGAATTAAAAATGGTAGGATTTCTGAATATTATCAAAAGGGAGCTTGATTCCATAAAAGAAAAGGGGCTTTACAGGTCTTTAAAAAATATATCCAGTCCCACAGGCACTGTGGTAACAATAAATGGAAAAAGGTATTTAAATTTCTGCTCAAACAACTATCACGGACTTGCGAACCATCCTGCACTGGTAAACCATCTAAAAGAATCAGGGCAAAAATGGGGAATAGGCGCAGGGGCCTCACGGCTCATCTGTGGGAACATGGAAATACACCAGGAGCTTGAACAAAGGATTGCGGAATTTAAGGGTGCTCCTGCAGGGTTGATACTCTCTTCCGGCTATATGACAAACCTTGGCCTTCTCGGCACATTGGGGACAGAAGATACCACCATATTTTCAGATCGCCTGAATCATGCCTCCATTATAGATGGATGCAGGCTCTCAAAGGCAAAGATCAGGGTATATAATCATATGGATATGGACCATCTGGATGGACTTCTAAAAAAAGACCACTCTCCCAGGAAGATAATCATAACAGAGGGTGTATTCAGTATGGACGGGGATATTCCACCACTTGATACTCTGTATGAAATAAAAAACAGATATGGAGCACTTCTCATTGTGGATGATGCCCATGCAACAGGTGTGCTTGGAAGGTCAGGCAGGGGCTCTGCTGAATACTGGAACATGGAGGGAAAAATCGATGTTCAGATGGGCACCTTTTCCAAGGCCTTTGGGACATATGGTGGATTTATCTGCTCATCCCCCCTGATAAAGGAATACTTTATAAATAGATGCAGACCCCTTATATTTAACACAGCCATCCCCCCTGTTATTGCAGATCTCACCATTAAGGCAATGGATATATTTGAATCCAATACCATGTTTATTTCAAGATTAAGACACAACATCGCCCTGTTCAAACAACTCATGAAAGAGAGGGGATTTAAAATTGATTCATGCACCCCTATTATTCCAATAATAATTGGTGATTCTGATAAAACGGTGTCGATTTCAAACAGGCTCATGGAAAGGGGGATATTCATATCGGCAATTCGGCCCCCCACAGTTCCTGAAGGCACATCAAGACTGAGAATAACGCTGAGCTCAGCACATACATCTCATCAGATAGAACAACTGGCCGATACACTCATCCAGACCATTAAAGAGCACAGAATAGTTCACAAACAGGAGTTATTATATGGAATACCGTGAACTGATGGAACGGGATAAAAGATTTATCTGGCACCCATTTACACAGATGGCAGACTGGGTCTCAGAGGATCAGACAATAATATCCCGTGCAGAGGGGCACTATCTTTATGATGTAAATGGCAGGAGATATTTTGACGGAGTATCCTCTTTATGGGTTAATCTTTTTGGACATAAAAGACCCGAGATAGATAAGGCAATAAGGGAGCAACTGGACAGAGTGGCACACTCCACATTCCTTGGTCTGACCCATGAACCTGCCATCATTTTTTCAGAAAAGCTGATTAAGATTGCCCCAGCCGGCCTCAGCAGGGTATTTTTTTCAGATAATGGCTCAACTGCGATGGAGATTGCAATAAAGATGGCATTCCAGTTCTGGCGACAGAAAAGTAACGGA
>JALVMZ010000431.1:0-4566 GCA_027032655.1 Desulfobacteraceae bacterium | reverse complement strand
ATTACCCTTACAGGTGGATATCACGGAGATACCATAGGAAGTGTAAGTGCGGGGGGAATCCCCTTATTTCACGAAATATTCTCACCACTTCTGTTTGAAACCATAAAAATGCCAGCTCCTTACTGCTATCGTTGTTATTACGGGTTAAACTACCCATCCTGTGAGCTTCACTGTGCAGAAATGATCAGGAAAAAACTCATAGAACATAGGGATAGAATATGCGGAGTGATTCTTGAGCCACTTGTTCAGGGGGCAGCAGGAATGATTGTCCATCCGCGGGGGTTTTTAAAAATAGTTCGTGATGCCACAAAAGAGACAGATACGCTCTTAATTGCTGATGAAGTGGCAACAGGATTTGGGAGGACGGGCAGGATGTTTGCAGTTGAGCACGAGGATGTAAGGCCTGACATAATGGCACTTGCAAAGGGTATAACAGGAGGCTATCTTCCCTTAGCTGTTACACTCACCACCGAAGATATTTACTCTCAATTCCTGGGAAAATACGAAGAATTCAAGACCTTCTTCCATGGCCACTCCTATACTGCAAATCCCCTTGGATGTGCCGCTGGCATAAGCACCCTTAATATATTTGAAAAAGATAGTATTTTATCCCATGTTCAAAAGATATCCCTCAGGCTCTCCCAGAGACTAAATGAGATAAAGGATCATCCCGGTGTGGGGGATATAAGGCAAAAGGGCCTGATGGTGGGAATTGAACTTGTAAGGGACAGTAAAACAAAGGAGCCCTTTGACCCTTCTTTTAAAATAGGTCAAAGGGTGATTAAAAAGACAAAGGAAAAGGGGGTAATCCTGAGACCCTTAGGAGATGTAATTGTGCTAATGCCCCCCCTTACCACCGGGGAAGACGAAATTGATATGCTCTGTGATGCGACATTCAGTTCCATTGAAGAGGTAATTAAAGAGGTCTGAATTGGGAAGCACTGTTCTCATTACAGGCACAGATACAGAAGTGGGTAAGACCCATGTGGGATGTGCTCTGCTGAAATCAGCCCTGAGCCAGGGCATCAGGGCCTTTGCCCTGAAACCCGTTGAAACCGGATGCAGGGTCCTCCAGGATGGCACCCTGGTTCCTGAGGATGCAGTGAAGTATAAAGAGGTCCTGGGAGACCCTGAACTTCCCATATCCCGGGTATGTCTCTACATGTATGAACCACCACTTAGTCCCAACATTGCAGCAAGGATAAGTGGACATCTACCAGATATTGAGTTGATAAAAGAGAGCATTCAGAACCTGTCAAAAGACTATGAACTCATCCTGGTGGAAGGTGCGGGGGGACTGCTTGTTGAAATAATTGATGGATATCACTTTGCTGACCTTGCAGAAGAGCTCCACATGGAACTTCTGATGGTTGCTCCAGACAGGCTGGGTGTCATAAATCAGGTTGCACTCAATCTGGAATACATTAGAGCCAGGAACCTGAAATTAATGGCCATTATCCTTAACAGGATAACAGATGATCCACAGCCTGCCAGAAATTTTAATAAATCAGAACTTAAAAGGAGGTTCCATTCGATACCCATATATGGCGATGTGGAGGAATTTTTAAATCATCTGAAGGAACATATACATATTGATTAGGGGGCAAGAAAGATTATCTCTTACATATCTGTTCCCTGTCTATGGTCTTTATCCTTTCTGATAGGGCCCTTATTTCAGGGTCATCTTCCAGCCATCCCTTGAGGTTTTTCAGGGTGATTGAGACATATGGCGAATCTTTCCCGTCTGATAAGGAGTAATTCACCCACATACCATCCTTCTTAGATTCAACCAGTCCTGCATCTTCAAGTATCTTCAGGTGTTTTGATACACTTGGCTGTGAAATCTTTAATGCCTCCTGAATTTCACACACACACATTACTTTTCTCTGAAGCATCTTCAGTATCTTAACCCTGTTCGGGTCAGATACGGCCTTCATCACCTTAATAAAATCTCTCATATTATTTCCTGAACTTATTGATAAATCTGCATATATTCCAACCTGAAACCAATGTCAAGCACTTAGAGGCTCTATCAAAAAATGTATGGAAAACTTTATTAAAAAGACAAATGCTGGTAAGCCCCAGGAAAGGAAAAATCAGACAAAAAGAGGTATCTGTCTTTCAGACATATTCCTTTCCTTTAAAATCTCAACAATCCCTTTTTCAAAAATTATCCATATTATAAAACTTATAAATAATATAATATATTTTATAATTATCTAACATTTATTTCCTATTTCAACCCAATTTTCCCGTTTTTTCTTGACATTCCCTTAATAGTATTTTACAAGAACTACATATTACCAATATAATATTATTAATCGTTAAATGTGAATGTGGAAGGTTTGAGAAATGACCATTGAAAATGAGTACTCAGCAATTATTGACCGAAAAAAAAATATCCGGGATTTCAATAAGAATTTTAGCGATATCAGAGGATTACTAAAAGACATAGTCAATTATGGCAGCAATCTTATCCCGAGATGCTTTGTAACAAGCGAAAGGAAACTAGAGGATGCAATCATTATAGGTGCTTTTCTTAGGCAAGTTGTTGCTATGGTAGATGCCGCTGAAATATTGATCTCGAATGCCGCAGTATACTCAGCGCAGCTACAAGCAAGAGCTGCATTCGAGGCCTCTGTATATTTAGACTGGACACTTAAAGAAGATACGGCAAAGAGAGCAAAATATTTTTATGTGGCAAACCTCCGCAAAGATAAATTGTGGGCACAAAGAGTTATTGGTGAAAGTCCAGATCAGACCGATTTTGATGAGATGACACGTGAACTAAGTGAAGATCTTCTAAACAAGACAGAAGACATTAAAAAAGAGGCTAATAAACAAATTGAAGATATAGATCGTATTCTATCAGGATCTGCTTTTGCAGAAATCAATGATGATTTTACTAAATACATAGAAAGAAAAGGGTTACGTTATGAACCATCATGGTATTCCCCGTTGGGAATAAATAGTGTTCGTCAAATGGCAATAGACGTTAAACGGTTGCCTGAATACGAATTCTTTTATTCTTTAGCATCCGAGGTAATGCACTCGTCTCGCTATCGTCACCATATTCAATTTGGCAATGGGAAACTTACTTTTGAACCAATACGCAATCTTAAAGGGATTAATTTTCTAATAAATTTCATGGTTGCCTGCACTCTAAAGACATACAAAAAAATTCTAACCCATTATAGGCCAGGTGAAATTCCCTCTTTTTCTAAAAAGTATTTGGAAGACTGGAGAACGGCATATATGAACGTCAAATCAGTTGCTTATAAGGCAGTTGAAAGTATAACATTGTAAGATCATTTAACAAACGGGTGCACTTGACCGCCATTCCGCTGCGGCCTTCGGCCTTGCTCCATAGCGGCAAGTGACCCTGGTCGTTAGCAATAAGTAGGGACTAAAATATGATTGGATTTTGGGTTGTAAATCTTCTAATCCCAGGTGAACCAGATAAATGCATAATAAATACAGCTTCAGGAGGATGGAGGCTTGAAAAATATGCGGATTACCTAAAATCAAAACATGCCATCTATAATGGACAATGTGCTCACACTTATGCAATTGAGAACGATATATCAATGGATGATGGTGCAACGGCATGTGATTCAAGTTTTGAAGAGATGACCCCATTATTGCTGGGCGCATCATATCTTACAGGTTTAAGTGTTACAGTAAAACAATCACTTCCATATAGTGACATATCGATAATTCAACCAAGCGACCACTGGCCAAGAGAAAGAGGGATGGGGAAGGGAAATCCTTGTGTTACTAATCAATGTGAGTTCATTGAAAGTTTAGAAAAATTTGTAAGTACTTGGCCTTCAGTGGCTCGTAGAGAAAAAATTCTTATATTGGTCCATCATTGGTTGGATGCGCTTGGGTGTTGGTCATTTGAGGACTTTTACCTCAGCGCTACTACATTACTACAAATAATTGCTGCGACAGAAAAAGACATTACCGGAAGCAGTAACTTGTCATACTTTCAAGCTATTCAATCGGCATCGGTCAGGGTAGGAATTACAAGCCTTAATAGAGATTTTAAAGATATGCGTAATAATCTAATACACGAAGGCAAGTTGATAGGTGGAAGGTTTACTGGCAGGGATCTGGAAGCATGCTCAATAGTTGCAGCAGATGTAATGAATTGGTTTGATGAATACCTTCATGCAGTAATGAATCTTGGACCAGTCAAAAGAAAACGGTTTTCGAAGGGTGACTTTATGTCACTAAATGCATATTCACTATGAATTGCTAACAAGGCGCTACCTTTAGACGAAGGATGTCAAGCCTCTCCTGAGGTAAGAATGCATATCTTACATAGAATCTCTCTTTCAAGTCCCAGGTGAATTATTCCGGGCTGGCCATGCTACCATGTTTCGGTCCTGTCCCTTAGGTGTCGGGACGGCTCATACATACTTTATCGGCCATGTCGGGAATCCCCAGCCCCAGTGACATATTGTGCACCTGATGATTCCCTTTCTTTTGGGATCACTAGCGAATTGCGGTCATCTTGGAGCCGGGGCTCACCGGACTTTTTAGTTCCTTTTTTTCAAACAA
>JALVMZ010000430.1 GCA_027032655.1 Desulfobacteraceae bacterium | reverse complement strand
CTTTTACAGGGCACACCGAGATGCAGAGATAACATCCTTTACAGAGTTCAGGATTAATAACCACATAACCTTTTGCCTTTTTCTTTGCCATTTTTAAACACCAATCTTATTATACTAAATAAATATTATTATGAAAATAATAGATTCTCTTTTATGCCTATTAAAAGATTTATGTCAATAGAAACTTTGAATATAGCCCTAAAAAGAGATGATAAAATTAAGTTGAAATCTTATCAAAAAAATTTTTGAAAAAAAATTTTTTTCTGCTATACTCCCACCAGTCAATTATACAGATGAGAGGATATCAAAATGGAACTTACTGAGACTCAGATAAATTACTGCATGGAATGTGGAGTATGCACCGGGAGCTGTCCTGTAAGTATGGTGCTTCCCTCCTTCTCACCAAGGAGATTAATAAAGAGCATACTGATGGATAGTTCAGACAGTCTCCTTACATCAAGGGATATATGGCTTTGCCTTACCTGTGCCAGGTGTTCAAAAAGGTGCCCAGTGGAAATAGATTTTCCTGAATTTGCAAGACACTGGAGAAAAGATGCAAGAAATAACGGTAACACTCCCATTGAGTCACATCATGGTCTGCTCCAGGGAATCTCAAGGCTTCAGACATTAAGGCTAAGGCAGAATCGCATAGAATGGGCAAAAGATGCGGGCAGGTTTTCTGAAAAGGGGGACACATTCTATTTTGTTGGGTGTCTTCCATTTTTTGATGTAATATTCAGTTATCTTGAAATTCCATCCATTGAAATAGGAAAGAGTGTTTTGAGATTGCTGAATAAGATTGGGATTGAACCGGTCATCAGTAATGACGAGAGGTGCTGCGGACATGACGCCCTCTGGAGCGGGGATGAGAAAAGATTTCTTGAACTTGCAAAGATAAATTTAGAGGTAATAACAGGGGCAGGTGCAAAAAGGGTTCTATTTAGCTGTCCCGAAGGATACTACACCTTTAAACATTATTATCCAAAATATTTTGGAGAACTGCCATTTGATGTAATCTATCTCAGTAATTTTCTGGAACAAGAACTATCATCCACTTCAGATATATCATTTGCCCCATCCACCAATGGCAAGGTAACATTTCAGGATCCTTGCAGGCTGGGGAGGCTCTCAGGCATATATGATTCCCCCAGAAAACTTATCAACCTTGTGCCAGATACCAATCTGGTAGAGATGGCAAGGAGCAGAGAGAATTCCCTCTGCTGTGGTACCAGTGCCTGGATGGAATGCTCCAGCTATTCAAAAACAATGCAAACAGAAAGGCTAACTGAAGCTATTAAATCAGGCGCAGAAACAATAATTACTGCATGTCCCAAGTGCCTAATTCATCTTACATGTGCCAAGGAGAACACTCCACTGGATATCCCCCTAAAGGACATTTACACCTATCTTGCAGATAAAATGGAGTAATCCTCCTTATTCTGGGTTTAAAAACATGGAGATTATTCTCTTTGCCTTTTCTCTGTCCACCAGACCGAGCACATCTTCAACCATTTCACCTCCATCTGCCGCGAGCCTGATATCCTCTTGAAACTCAGAAATAAGCCTATCCGTATCTTCAATGAGGAACCTTTCTGCTTCATCTCCATAAAAAAGCTTTTTAAGGCTCTTTTTAAGACCTGCGGATTCAATTATTGCAATCCAGCCCTCCTCATAAGGTGAGGCATTTACCAGCCCGGGATCATTTAAAATCAATGTATTCACCTTACATATTATTCCATCAACAGGTAACAAAACCCTTATCTCAAATCCATTCTTTTTAACCACAATGGAGGATTCTCCAGCCATTATCTTTGCACCCATGTCAGGAATCATTATTTCTGATAAATTCCCCAAGATCCTCCTTGCAAAATCATCAATACCCACTCTTACCCTACCACCATATTCAGGCTTAGCCCACATGTGTCCTTTATGATAATAGGCATCTGCTGCCATAATAATTCCGCTTCTCAATGGTTTAATCAAAGATGGTATTGCTTCTGATTGCAGTCTTGACTGCATCATTTTGTCAAATGAACATGTCCCGCACTCATAAGCGCTGGGACATATCTTCCTCTGCACTTCTCCTGTTATCATGTATCTGCACTTTCTCTGGGATGCCGGGAGCTTAAGCATCTCGGATACCCACGATTCAGTAAATACCTTGGTGACGGGGGCATCAGGGGAAATCTCAATCCTCTTCCTGTCTCTCTGAACCTTTCTCTGCATTGCCTGGTCATATGCACATGTGGGGCAGTCATAATTATTATCACACAATTTATAAGACACCACCCCTGATTCCATCCACACACATTTCTTCTTACCTGGTGGAATTATCTTCATCCTGGTCTTATCTGATTTTTCTGGCATTTTGAACCTCCTTGGATTTTGCTAATTAATGGAGCAATATATATGCCAGAAGAAACAAACTGTCATAACATATTGATTTAATAGAATATTTTTAAACTCATAGATTTTTAAAGACAATTGAGGTGTTGAAAATTTATACACTCCATCAGGAGCATTATTGACCACATTATTCCAACATATTGAAATTATTAATTTATCAAGAACTGACTAATAAATAGACACATGCCGAAAAAATTGACAAAAATGGGAATCAATAGAAAAGATCTGTCTTACTTGTAGGGAATATTAGATTTCAGATAATCGAAATTTTTTAATTAACCAATCCAGAATATTACTACAATTAATACAGAAATCCGAATCCTTCTCGTCAGTATCTTTAACAGAAACCGAAGGGAACATCACGCATCTCTTTACCTTACAGTGTTTCATGCCAAAGGTATGAGCAAGCTCATGTATGGCTGTTTTTATTGCCCTTTGTATCAGAATACCATTACTGGCTCCGTCTGCATACATTCTATAAAGAGATATTACCGCGCTTCTACCTCCAATAATGGAGAGTCCAAATACATATTTCATTATGGGAATAAAAAGATCAACTTCTGTAATGGCCAGTATCTTTATTGGTTCCTGAGATTCTAAGTTAAGGGATTCAAGTATTATCTTTGAATTATATTGGTCTCTTGCGGGGTCATATGCTAATTCAGGAATGGGCAAAGGGTCACAGATTTCACATGGCAACCTATATGTCTTTTCTATATTTATGGCTATCTCTTGCAATACTGCCACCATTTTTATGGGACCAAGTGGCAGGAATTTGATTTTTGGTAACAATATACTCAGTTGCCTCTTAGTTTTTTAATATTGTATTTTCTTATCTTGTTATAGAGTGTCTGTCTGTCTATTTCCAGTATTCTTGACGCCCTGGTAATATTCCAATTGGTTTCTTTAAGAATCCTTTCTATGTGTAACTTCTCCATCATCTTGAGGGACTTAGGGAAATCTTTTTTTATCGTATTATCCCGGTGAAATGGTAAATCCTCAGATTGAATCACATCTCCTTTACCAATTACCATGGCCCTTTCAATAACATTCTCAAGCTCTCTTACATTCCCTGGCCAGTCATAATCCATCAGGGCCTGCAGTGCATCATTAGAAAGTCGCTTGGGATTCTTTTTCATATCCACAGCGAATCTCTTAATAAAAAAATCAGCAAGAAGTGGAATATCCTCTTTTCTCTCCCTGAGTGGTGGCACATGTATGGTTATTACATTAAGTCGCCAGTAAAGGTCTTCTCTGAACCTTCCTTCATCTATCGCTTTTGTGAGATCTTTATTTGTGGCTGCTATTATACGCACATCCACCTTTTTAATCTTCTCACTTCCAAGCCTTGAGATCTCTTTTTGCTGAATCACCCTCAGGAGCCCCACCTGTGTTTTAAGACTTATATCGCCTATTTCATCAAGGAACAGGGTCCCCTTATCTGCCATCTCAATCCTTCCTCTCTTTGTATTCTCAGCCCCTGTAAAAGCTCCCTTTTCATATCCAAAAAGCTCACTCTCAAGTAGAGAATCCGGCAGGGCCCCACAGTTTATAACAATAAATGGCATAAAACACCTGTCACTGTTTGCATGAATCGCCCTTGCAATTAATTCCTTACCGGTTCCACTTTCGCCCGTAATCAGGATATTTGAATCAGATTTTGAAACCCTTGATATGAGATCAAACACCTCTTGCATTGGTTTACTAACACCTACTATTTCATCATATTCATACCGCTCCTCGAGTCTCTGCCTGAGAATAAGATTTTCAATCTTGAGCTCTCTTCTTTCCATTATCTTATTTATCTGGATCTGTATCTCATCAGGTTCAAATGGCTTAACAAGGTAATCAAATGCCCCTTCCTTCATGGCTTTTACAGCAGTATCTATGGTGGCATAGGCTGTCATCATAATTATCTCAATTTCAGGATTTATCTCTTTTACCTTCTTAAGTGTCTCAATTCCATCCATGCCAGGCATTTTAAGGTCCAGAAACATAATATCCCAGTGCCCCTTGTTTACAAGTGTTATGGCCTCCTCTCCAGAACCTGCAAGCCCGACCTCATAACCATCCTCATTTAACCAGTCCCTGAGGGCCTCTCTCATGGCCAGTTCATCATCAACCACAAGTATCCTCGGATTCCCTTTCATCATTCTGTCCCCATAAATAAGTTTTTATGTTTAGGCAATAGGTAAGGATATTATAAATCTTGTTCCTTTTCCTTCAGTGCTCTGCACATCAATACTCCCTCCATGTCTCATAATGATAGCATATGCCACAGAAAGACCAAGCCCCACACCTTTGCCATCATCCTTTGTGGTAAAAAATGGCTCGAAAATCTTATCCAGATTCTCTTTTGGTATTCCGCACCCTGTATCTTCAACCAGAATATTAATGAAACCCTTTTTGGAGGAATTTTCTGCCCTTATGGTAATAGTGCCCCCTGAATCCATTGCTTCATTTGCATTTATCAGAAGATTCAGAACTGCCTGCTGTATATGTCTTATATCACACTTTACAGGTGGAATATCCGGCTCAATCTCCTTTCTGAGTCTTATTCCCTTAAGTTCAAGTTCGTGATTAATTATGGCAAGGCTCCTATCAATTATCTCCTCAACCTGATGTTCCTTCACTTCTCCAGCTGATTGTCTTGAGAAAGAAAGCAGGTTCTTCACTATATCCCCACATTTTGAAAGCTCTGCTTCCATAATGTTAAGATATTTGCTTATGTTACTTTGTTCATCAGCCTGAATCTTTCCCTTTTCCTTTAATCTCATAATCAATTTTACATATGTAAGCACCGCTGCAAGGGGGTTGTTTATCTCATGGGCAATGGATGCAGACATCTTTCCCAGTGATACCATTTTTTCTGAGCGGATTATCTGCTCCTGTGCACTTTGTAGTTCCTCATATGCCTTTTTTACTCTCTCATGGAGCTCTGCATTATGAACTGCGATACCTATCTGATTTCCGATTGATGAGAGAAAATCCAGATAGTCCTCAGGAAATTGAAACATCTTTCTGCTTGAAACAACCATCACTCCCACAGCCTCACCCTTTGCCATAAGTGGAATATAAGCTGTGGATCTAAAACCTTCCTTTATTAAATAACTTGTATATTTATCGTTTGAAGGAGACATATTATCCACAATCTGAATATTGCCTGTCTGAATCACCCTGCCCAGGAATCCATCTCCCAATCTCCTGCTCTTTACATGGGATTGCTCAACAAATCTATCTGATAGTCCCTTATATGCCGAAAGTATAAGAAGCTCTCTTTGCCTATCAAAGAGATAAATCCTTACACAATCAGAGCCTATAAGTTCTTTTATCTTGTCAGTAGTGATGTCCAGAACCCTATCCAGGTCAAGGCTACTACTGATGGCGGTTGAAATGGTTATTAAAGCATTTAACCTCTGATTCTGAATGCTTAATCTTTCTGTAAATTCCTTCCTCCTGGTGATATCTTTCATTATAATCACATAACCGGATACCCTTCCTGCCACATCCTTTATTACTCGCGCAGTAATATTAACATATAGTTTCCTTTTTTTATTGTTGGTAATAAATGAGGTCTCAAAATCTTTTACAGACCCATTATTAAAAAGCATCCTCTGAAAATTAATGAGCTCCTCAAGATCCTTGAAGATATCCATAACCTTGAGGGTTCCCACTATCTCCTTTTTGGATTTAAATCCAAGAAGCTCAAAGCCAGCACCATTTATCTCTCTTAATATACCATCAGGATCAAAAAGGAGAATTCCCTCTCCAGAATTTTCAAAGATCATCCTGTATCTTTCCTCGGATTGCTGAAGAGCGCTCATCCTTTCTGAAACATAATCCTCAATATTTTCTGATAGCAGATGAAGCTCTCTTTTAAGTTTTTCCCTCTCGGTAATATCAATGGCTGACTCTAAAACATATCTTATGTTTCCTGATTTATCTCTGATAGGAGTTGCAGTGGCCCTTATATGGATTATTCTGCCATCCTTCATAATCACCACTTCTTCATTAACATGCTGATTTCCATCCTGAAAGGCCCTCTCCACTATACACTCTTCACACTTGTTTTTACGATTCTTCCATGCCTTATAACAGAGCTCACCAGGTTTCCCATTAAAATCTCTTTCAAACAAACTATTTACCTCAATCAGTGTATGATTCCTTCCAATCAGGGCTACATATTCATTTACACTTTCAAGGAGTGCTTTAAATTCTGATGAGAGCTCAATTTTATCGGTATTTGACATAGTAATTACTCTGATACCTTCCTTAACTCTTAAATTTAATTCTGTGGATTAAGTCTTTAACAATATTTTTCGATGCCTTATAATCAAATTTAATCACAAAAGAATTTCCCCATCAAGGGGATTATATGGGGAGAAATTACTTGACTAAAAATCATCATGCTGTATAAAAAACTCTGATTTTTAAAGTCATTTTTTCTTAGGAGACATCATATGGAAATGAAAATCAAACAGGGCTCAGTCATGGTGGTGGGAGGTGGCATTTCAGGAATGCAGGCAGCTCTTGATCTTGCTGACGCAGGTTTCTATGTGCATCTTGTGGAGTCTTCATCCGCAATCGGTGGTGCCATGTCCCAGCTTGATAAGACCTTTCCCACAAATGACTGTGCAATGTGAATAATATCTCCCAAACTGGTCGAGGTCGGCCGGCATATCAACATAGACATTCACACATGCACAGATATTGAAGAGATTAAAGGAGAACCAGGAAACTTCGAAATAATCCTTAAAAAAAGACCAAGATACATTGATATTAACAGTTGCACCGCCTGTGGTGACTGCGAAGAGGTATGTCCTGTTGAAAGACCAAATGAATATGATATGGGGCTTTCTAAAAGGAAGGCCACATATAAAAAATATGCACAGGCAATACCAGGCTCATATGCCATTGAAAAGTATGATCGTGCTCCTTGCAGGCAGGCATGTCCGGCAGGTCTGAATGTCCAGGGTTATGTCCAGATGGTTAAACTGGGCAAATACAGGGAAGCCATTGAGATTATAATGAAAGACCTGCCATTTCCTGGAGTGCTTGGAAGGGTCTGCACCCACAGATGTGAAAACAGTTGCAGAAGGCAGGAGATTGATGAACCAATTTCAATAATGGAACTTAAAAGGGTGGCTGCTGACCATGTAAACCTTGAAGATCTCCCCATACCTGACATCAAACCAAAAGATGAAAAGGTTGCCATTATAGGAGCAGGGCCTTCGGGTCTGACAGCAGCATACTTTCTTGCCCTTGAAGGATATAAAGTGGATGTATATGAAGCCATGCCAAAGGCCGGGGGCATGATGAGATATGGGATTCCACCACATCGCCTCCCCAGGGATGTTCTGGACAAAGAAATAAAGAATCTTGAGAGATACGGAATCAAAATACATACAAATATAAAGATAGGAAAGGATATAACATTAGAGGAGCTAAAGAAAAAGGGGGCTAATGCCATATATATTGCAACAGGTGCCTGGAAGGGCTTAAAGCTAAATTTACCGGGTGAAGATCATAAAAATGTCTTTCATGTAACCCAGCTTGTGCGAAACTATGAGCTTGGCAAACAGAGTAAATTATCCGGCAATGCAGTGGTATTAGGGGCTGGTCATTCAGGAATTGATGCCACAAGGATGGCTGTTCGCCTTGGGGCAGAAAAGGTCTATGTGGTCGAGCCATATTCAAGGGAGCAGATGCCAGGCTCAGATGAGGATTTCAGGGAGATTCAGGAGGAAGGGGCAAAACTTTACTTCCAATCCCTTCCCAAAAGAATAATCATAGAAAATGACAGTATTAAAGGCATTGAATGTGTAAAAACCAGATTAACTCCACCTGATACCACCGGAAGGAGAAAATTCATCCCCATTGAAGACAGTGAGTTTTTTATTGAAGCTGATTATGTAATATCCGCAATAGGTCAGGAGCCTGATCTTGATTACTTGGGGGATAAATTTTCAGGCATAGACATCTCAAAGTGGAATCTAATAAAAGTGAATCCTGAAACCCTCCAGACAAACATTCCATGGATATTTGCTGGCGGTGATGTGGTTACAGGCTCTGCCACAGTGATTGAGGCGGTTGAGGCAGGAAAGAGGGCAGCCAAGTATATCGGAATGTTCCTCCAGGGGATGGAGCTTCCCACCGAGCTTAAAGATGAAAAGCCAATGGGTGAAAACTGGACTGATATACCCGAAGATGAGACTGAAAAACCAAGATTAAGGGTTCCAAGACTCCCTGTGGATAAAAGATTAAAGGGCTTCGATGAGATAAAATTACCAGTATCTGAAGAGGATGCAAAAAGAGAGGCAGAAAGGTGTCTGAATTGTGGTGGGTGTTGTGAGTGCTTTCAATGTGTTTCAGCGTGCAAGGCACAGGCAGTAACCCTGGAGACCCATTCAGAGAAAGAACAAACCATAAAACTCAATGTTGGTTCTGTAATATTTGCAACTGGATTCACACCCTTTGATCCCAAAAAATATGATACATACGGATACGCCAGATATCCCAATGTGGTAACAAGCATGGAATTTGAACGCATACTCAGTGCGACCGGTCCTTGGCAGGGACATCTGATTCGTCCATCTGATGAAAAGGAGCCATCAAGTATAGCATGGCTTCAGTGTGTGGGTTCAAGGGATATTAATAGGTGTGATAATCCATATTGTTCCTCTGTGTGCTGTATGTATGCCACAAAGGAGGCGATTATAGCAAAAGAACACATATCAGGAGAACTGGATACAGCTATTTTTTATATGGATATGAGGACATATGGAAAGGATTTTGAAAAATATTACAATCGCGCAAAAAATGAACTTGGTGTAAGATACATACGCTCAAGAATCCACTCCATTGAAGAAGATCCAGAAACCCATGATTTGATCCTCCAGTATGCAGATGAAAAAGGGGAGATACACAGAGAAAGATTCAGTATGGTCGTCCTTTCAGTGGGTCTTGAGACACCTGATAAAATGATCCAGATGGCCAAAAGACTTGGTATTGAACTTGATGAAAACAACTTTGTTTCCACAAATACATTCTCTCCTGTTTCAACTTCCAAACAGGGGATATTTGTATGTGGAGCACTCCAAGAACCCAAAGACATCCCATACTCTGTAATGGAGGCAAGTGCATCGGCGTGTGAAGCAAAATCATATCTGAGTGATGTCAGGGGAACAATGATAAAAGAGAGGGTCTATCCAGAAG
Source organism: Desulfobacteraceae bacterium (assembly GCA_027032655.1). Lineage (GTDB taxonomy): Bacteria > Desulfobacterota > DSM-4660 > Desulfatiglandales > JALVMZ01 > JALVMZ01. The sequence continues at coordinate 1,973 of JALVMZ010000430.1, read as the reverse complement.
AAAGGGATGTATCATCTGAACCACCCAGAATAGGTGTATTTGTGTGTAACTGTGGCATCAATATTGGTGGCATACTCAATGTGCCAGAACTGGTAGAATATGCAAAGACCCTCCCAGGTGTGGAATATGTAGAAGACAATCTATTTACATGTTCCCAGGACACACAGGACAAGATGAAAGAGATTATTAAGGAAAAAGGTCTGAATCGAATAGTTGTTGCGGCATGCACACCAAGGACACATGAAGCACTCTTTCAGGAGACCCTGAAAGATATCGGGCTAAACAAATATCTGTTTGAAATGGCCAATATACGGAATCAGTGTTCATGGGTGCACAGTGGGGAGCCAGAAGAGGCCACAGAAAAGGCAAAGGACCTCATCAGGATGGCAGTTGCAAGGGCACAGTTGATAAGACCATTGCCCCAGCCAAAAATAAAGATAAACAGCTCTGCCCTGGTTATTGGTGGAGGGATTGCAGGTATAAGTTCTGCACTGGGCATTGCGGATCAGGGATACAGGGTTCACCTCATTGAAAAATCAGATCGTTTGGGCGGGAATGCACTTAACCTTCACACAACATGGAAAGGAGAATCAGTATCAGAAAAGCTCAAGGAATTGATTCAAAGAGTGGAATCTCATCCATTGATTGATGTTTATAAGAATGCCTCCATATCTTCCTCTGGTGGATTTATAGGAAACTTTGAAACCACCATTACCCAGAACGGTAAAGAGATAACCCTTAATCATGGGGTCACTGTTATTGCAGTTGGTGCGAAGGAGGCAAAACCCAATGAATATCTCTACGGTAAAGACGAAAGGGTGGTAACACACCTTGAACTTGATCAAATAATAATGGAATCCGCTGATAGGTTGAAAAATATAGATTCAGCTATATTTATCCAGTGTGTGGGGTCGCGTGAACCAGAGCGACCCTATTGCTCAAAGGTTTGCTGCACCCATACAATGAAATCTGCAATTGCATTAAAAGAGATAAACCCTGATATGGACATATATGTGATTTATAGGGATATAAGAACCTATGGTGAAAGGGAGAATCTATATAGAGAAGCAAGGAAAAAGGGCGTAATATTTATAAGATACAGTATTGATGAAAAACCAGTGGTTTCCAATGAAGATGGCAGTCTTTTTGTGAGCATAAAGGATCCAATTCTTGATAAAAGAATAACCATCAAACCTGATATGCTTGTCCTTGCAACAGGAATAATTCCTTATGATAATTCAGAGCTATCTCAGATATTTAAGCTCTCCCTCAATGAAGATGGTTATTTCATGGAGGCACATGCAAAACTAAGACCTGTGGAGTTTGCAACTGATGGTATATTTGTGGCTGGAATGGCACACTACCCTAAACCAATTGAGGAGAGCATATCACAGGGAAAAGCTGCAGCATCAAGGGCATCAGTGATCCTGTCCAAAGAGGAACTGCAGGTAGAGGGTGTTGTATCACATGTTAATGAGATGCTATGTAGAGGCTGTGGTGAATGTGAAAAGGCATGTCCATATAGTGCTATTAGTGTAATTGAAAGAGATGATGGTAAAAAGGTGGCAAATGTTCAGGAAGCACTGTGTAAAGGGTGTGGATCCTGTGCAGTTGCATGCCCAACTGGTGCTGCATCAATCTATCACTTTGAAGATAGTGCAGTCTTCACAATGCTTGAGGCAGCATTAAAAAACTGACCTTAGGAGACAAAACGCATGACAGAACAATTCAATCCAAGGATAATAGCATTTGCATGTAATTGGTGCGCATATTCTGCTGCAGATCTTGCAGGAGTGAGCAGAATGCAGTATCCGCCAAATGTGAGAATTATCCGCCTCATGTGTTCAGGGCGATTGAATCCAGGCTTTGTCCTCAAATCCCTTGAACTGGGGGCTGATGGTGTGCTTGTGGCCGGGTGACACCCTGGTGATTGCCATTACCTGGATGGTAATCTAAAGGCGGAGAGGATATTC
>JALVMZ010000429.1 GCA_027032655.1 Desulfobacteraceae bacterium | reverse complement strand
CTGGCTGAGGAGCTGGGGATAATATCATCAGTCAAATTTCTTCCACAGTATCCTCACCAGGATCTTCCTCCACTGTATGCAATGGCAGATATTTATGTATCTGTGCCTTCATCTGATGCAAGTCCTGTATCTTTAAGAGAGGCTATGGCATCAGGCTGTGCACCCATCATAAGTGAATTATGTGGTCCTATGGAGTGGGTTAAACATGGGGAAAATGGATTAGTAGTGCCAGTAAGAGATCATGAGGCCCTTGCAAATGCTATATGCTATTTGATTAAAAATGAAGATAAAAGGATTGAGTTTGCCAGGAAAAGCAGACAGATAATTTGCGAAAGGGGAAGTCATATAAGACAGATGCAAAAGGCAAGAGCACTCTATGAGAAGGCAATTAAATTTGCTGAAAGCAATGCTATTTTGAGATAAATTGCCCTATATTTTTTCATATCCTATTAGATGATAGTAACAAATAAAGGCGATTGTATATTTGAGAGCAGAGAGATTGAGCGCTCTATTCTTTCAATTTATAGCCATATCGGCTTGCAACGGGTAGAGTGAATAAGAAAGAGAATTGTTTAATACTGCTTGAAAGACCTTTTGTCCATGCATCATCATAGACAATTTTCCCTGAAATATGCCTGGTTATATTGCCTGCAATAGCATGATTATCTTTTTCTCGAAACTGATTCAGATCTATTTTATCCAATTGAATTCCAAGCCAATTTATAATTTGTATTAGTTCTTTTTCGGGATTTAATACCAGGTCTTCATATCTCAAACGATATCTTGATGAAGAAGGGAAATATTTACAGATCCTTTCAATGATTATATTTTCAAGAACATATTTTGTAAGTATTCGGATGATAAAATAGAACCTGTTTATATTATTAATATTTTTGCCTTTCATGTTTGAAAAGAGATAACCCCTGGGATCTCTTACCATATGAATGACTTTGAGCGTAAATTTATCTCTACATAGAGAAAGATGATTTAATCTATAAAAATCCTTTGAAGAATCAATAAGAACTCTAACGGGACAATACTCAGGATAAAATCTATTAACAAGCCTCAATAATCCCTGAAAGAGCAGATGGTTCTGAAGACAAAATAGCTCGTCTCTTGTCTTTTCTCTTGCTAAATCCCCCTGTATTATGGGAATTAGCTCTGGAATTCTAAAAAATTTTCCTCCTTCAAAAGTGTCTCTGAACCTTGCATAAGGAGCTTCTATATCTTTGAGCCAGGGAAGATCAGAGATAAGTTGAGACCAGAAATTACATGATGAGATAGGGACACCACATCCGCATAAAGCATCTCTTTTCATTTCCATGGCGAGTGCATAAACTTCACCCATACTCCAACATCCATCAATGGCATGCAGTAGCATCTCCAGAATAGTTGATCCCGTCCGACCAGTGCTTGCAATATATAAGATTGTTAAATCATTTTTCATTTTATTGCACGCAGATGAGGTATTAAGATTATTATAATAAAATTATCAAATGATAGAGAGTAAAGCTACCTTTATCCTCATCATTATACAAGATATTTTGTCATTTTTTCTGACCAATTTTGAGTTTTTATGTTATTTTAGATATTAATCTTAATTGAGGATGAGGATTTGAGATGTTAAGGATTGGAAAGGTTGCAATTGAAAATGGACTTGTTATGGCACCTATGGCAGGAATTACAGATATTTCTTTTAGGTTAATTGTAAAGAGATATGGTGCAGGATTGGTGTTTACTGAGATGGTAGGTTCAAATGGACTTGTCCAGGGGAATAAAAAGACAAGAGAGTATCTTATAAGTGCTCCAGAAGAAAGACCCCTCTGTGTCCAGATATTTGGCTCAAGGCCTGATGTTATGGCTGAGGCAACAAGAATTGTAGTGGAAATGGGGGCAGATATTGTGGACATAAACATGGGATGTCCTGTCAAGAAAGTGGTCAAGACAGGGGCAGGCGCAGGTCTTCTTAAGGACATGGAATTGACGAAAAGGGTGATTGGGGCTGTTCGCATGGTGTGTCCTGTTCCTCTCACTATTAAGATAAGAGCGGGTTATGAGGTGAATAATCCAGTATTTATTGAGATAGGTAAGATGGCCCAGGATATGGGCGTTGATGCAATATTCTTTCACCCGAGATTTGCAACCCAGGGGTTTTCTGGAAGGGCAAGATGGGAATTTATAAGAGAACTGAAATCCCGTGTTATGATACCAGTAATAGGAAATGGTGATGTATTTACCCCCCAGGATGCGTTAAAGCTCAAGAATGAGACAGGGTGTGATGGAATTATGATTGGAAGGGGGGCAGTGGGAAGCCCGTGGATTTTCAAACAGATAATTGATATAATGAATAAGAAGACTCCTGAAATTCCTACACTTTCAGATAGAAAAAGGATAATAATTGAACACTATGAGCTTATGGTAAGATATCGGGGAGAGAGAAGAGCGAGTCAGGCAATCAGAGGTATGCTTCTATGGTATACAAGGGGGCTTCCATATAGCAGCAGATTCAGGGCAATGGTGGGAAAGATAAGGGATAAGGAAACCTTAATAAGGCTCCTGGATGATTATTTTGATTCAATCTCTAAGGAGAAAATCACATATAGGGAAGTAATGGCATGAGGGTTAAGCTTGCAAGACATGCCGGTTTCTGTATGGGTGTTAGAAGGGCCATGGAGATTGTGCTTGCAGAGGCCAATCGTAATAAACTTCCCATCTATACCTATGGTCCTATAATTCACAATAATGAAGTCTTGAAACTCCTTGAGTCAAGGGGGGTAAAGGTAATTAATGATATTGAAGAGGTAAAAGAAGGAACATTAGTAATAAGAGCACATGGAATTAGTCCTCAAAAAAGGGCACAATTAAAGGCCACCAATCTTAAAATAGTTGATGCAACATGCCCGAGGGTGGCAAAGGTTCAATCAATAATCAAATATCATACCAGAAAGGGATATACACCAATAATAGCCGGTGAGGAGAATCACCCTGAAGTGATTGGCCTTGTTGGTTATTCAGACAATAAGGCATATGTTATCAGGAGTCCATCTGATGTTAAAGAGCTCCCTCATCTGGATAAGGTTATCCTGGCAGCCCAGACCACACAGGACTGGGCTCTGTATCAAGAGATAAAGAGTGCTGTTAAGGAACGATTCCCCGAGGCACTAATCTTTGATACCATTTGTGATGCAACAGTATCTCGACAAAAGGAACTCGAAGAGCTCTCCAAGGAGGTGGATGGATTTGTGGTTGTGGGTGGATATCACAGTGGAAATACCAAAAGGCTTGTCCAGGTGGCAGGTAAATCAGGTCTTCCTGTGTTTCATGTAGATACTCCAGACAAGCTGGACAGATCCGCTCTGAGTTCTCTTAATGTTGTGGGCGTTACTGCGGGGGCTTCCACTCCTAACTGGTTAATTAAAGAGGTTGTAAGAGAAATAGAGGGAATAAAGAGCATAAGGGAGAAAAGGTTTTTTATCTTTATTAAAAATTTATTAAAATATTTGTTTCTCAGTAATATTTTGGTTGCTATAGGAGCATTTTCCCTTTCATATGGACTTACACCTGTTCATGGAATGATATGGGATTGGAAGAATCCCCTGCTATCATTCTTTTACATATATGCCATGCATGTTATCAATCGTTATCTGGACAGGGCATCAACCACATATAATGAGCCTGAAATGATAAAATTCTATAAAAACCATAGCTTATTCCTTGCAATAACATCACTTGGGGCAATAATTGGTTCCTATTATCTGGCATACAGTATGGGAAAAGGAGTGTTTTTGTTAATAGCAATATTGACACTTATAGGCATACTATACAGTATATCCATTGTTCCCAAGAGGTTTTTATCATGGCTTAGATATCGAAAAATCAAAGATATACCGGGGTCAAAGACCTTTTCCATTGCATTTGCATGGTCTATTGTAATTGGAG
>JALVMZ010000428.1 GCA_027032655.1 Desulfobacteraceae bacterium | reverse complement strand
TCTCTATCAAACTCTGTCTATCCCTGTAATTAATTTTTGCTGTACTGGTATCCTCAGATGTATATCCCATATCAGTCCGTAACTTATGTATAAGATTACGTTCATATATCAGAATCTCTTTTAACTCTTCATAATATTGCCAGATTCTTTCTATTTCATTCCATAATTCTTCTTCACTGGCTTTTGATGTATCAATATATTTCCATTCTTCAGTTCCATCAAGAGAAGATAGAGGATCTTTACAATATCCATTAATACCATAAGTTATGATTATCAGGATATATAGTATTAAAATTCTTTTATACATAATGTAAGTATATCTCTATTATTAATAACCGAATTGAAATTTCAAACCAAAATCAAATTGTAAACCCGGTTCAGGAAAGATTGTATGAAATTCTATTGAAGGTCCAAATCCTATGTACTTTATGGGATTATAGAGCAGATTCAGTCCCAATGAAATCCATATACCGGGAGTATTGGTTCCATTTATTCCACCACAATATTTATAATCTACACTCCCTTCCGGACAGGTACTTTTTATCTCCACTCTATGATGAAGGAGTCCTGCTCCTGCCCCCCACATAATCCACATCCTCAGAGGGTCCCGTGGCAGGAAATACCATCTTCCTCTTATTTCCACTGCCCAGTCATTTTTTGGTTCTTTTAATCCATCTCTCCCAACAGGCACCTGATACCTTGCCCATAATCCTACACCAAAATTAGGACCTATATAAGCACCTGCTTCAAGTCCTATTCCAAAAGGAGTCCATGACAGCGAAGGAGTTATTTTTATAATCTCTGGCTGGGGGATTTGATCTGGTGGAGTACAGGGACTCATTCTTTGATACTTTCCAAAAGGAACTCCTACACCTGTGAGTGGCACTATTTCTATATAAAAGTAACGACCTATTAATTTTTCAATCTTTTTTCTACCAAGTTCTTCTTCTGAGCATATAGTTTCAGGTGGCTTATCTGGAAGGTGTGGAGGGGGTCCCTGAAGAGACGATCGTATAAATATCACAAAAGGATTGGATGAAGATCCAAGAGAAGCCAATAAGTTTCCATTTTTATCATACAAACTGAGATAATATTCTATTTTTGTGTTTTCAAGAGCATATTTACAGGGGATCTTAAAAGCAAATCCATTTTTATATCTGTACATGGGAGTATGTATA
>JALVMZ010000427.1 GCA_027032655.1 Desulfobacteraceae bacterium | reverse complement strand
AACCTTGATATGATACCTGATATGTTTCATAGATTTTTCCTTCCGCTGGAGCTCCTTGATAAGGATGTTAGCACACTCTCAGGTGGCGAAAAACAACGAATTGCCATAGTATCTGCGCTACTGCTTCAAAGACCCATACTGCTTTTAGATGAGCCAACCTCTGCACTGGATGAGATGAGCAAAAGGGTTTTTGCTGAATTATTAAACTCATCAGAGCTTACTGTTTTAATGATAACCCACGATAGAGAACTTCAAAAGATAGGTGATAGGGAGATTCACATTACTTGATGGGGGGTAGATGATGGGTGCTGTTGATATTAACATATATAATCTGGCCATATATTACATGTTGCTGATTGTTCCGCTTGGATTGATGCTCTGGCTTAACATACCAATGATGGGTAGAACGCTCATTGCCATTATCAGAATGACCCTTCAGCTTGCCTTTGTGGGGCTGTATCTTCAGGTGGTTTTTAAAATAAACAGTCCCTGGCTTAATACACTGTGGCTATTAGTGATGCTGGGAGTGGCGGATTTTTCAATCATAAGGGGCTGTGGATTGAGATTCATCAGATTTGCGCTCCCTCTCTTCATTGCCCTGATTGCAGGGACTGCTGTGCCACTAATCTGTTTTATTGCCCTTCTTTTGAGCATACCCAACATTATGGATGCACAATATGTAATTCCCATTGGTGGAATGATACTCGGCAATTGTCTTAGGGCTGATATCATTGGAATAAAGAATTTTTACACATCACTTAAAAAGAGCGATAAGGCATTCTTACTCAATCTTTCTCAGGGTGCAAGACTCAAAGAGGCCATTATGCCATACCTGAGGGAGGCATGTGAGTCCGCTCTTATGCCCACTGTTGCAACCATATCCACCATAGGGCTTGTCTCACTTCCAGGCATGATGACTGGTGTAATTCTGGGTGGCACGAACCCCGTTACTGCCATCAAATATCAGATTGCCATAATGATAGCCATTTTCACTGGAACAGCCATAACAGTGGTGCTTGCAACACTTATGAGTATCAAAAAGGGATTTACACTTTACGGTGTGCTGGATCCCACCTCCTTTTCAAAATAATCATTCATCTACATATTAATTTTATTCTTTTTTCTTTTTTTGAAACCTCTTGACAATAATTAGATTCATAAAGGACACTATTTTATAT
>JALVMZ010000426.1 GCA_027032655.1 Desulfobacteraceae bacterium | reverse complement strand
ACGCTGTTTGCAAGGCGGATACTGCTCAGGATATAATTGCCTTTAAGAGAAAGGGTATCATCTGGCTCGCCATATAGATCTTCTGCCCTTGCCCGTGCATTTATCCAGTCAGAGAAGCTCTTCTTAATAACATCAACCGCGGTCTTACTGGCCACCTCACCCGCCCTGTGTCCACCAAGGCCATCTGCCACAATATAAAGACCCATCTCATCATCAATGAAATACCAGTCCTCATTATTATCCCTTTTGAGGCCTTTATCTGTGATGCCGCTGGCAACCGGTCTCACTACATACCCTTCTTTTAGAAAAAATTAAATTAATAAGAATATCTATATAAAATAAAAATTGTATATATTTTTTAAAAAAATTATCTTTATGTCAAATACTAACTAAACTTTTAAAGAGTTTGAGCTCTTTTGCTTGCCCATATATCTTTCATTTTATGTGGCTGACATACTGTTCTCCTAATGCTATCAAGCTCGTCATTAATGTTTTGATACATCATGATGAGAACTTTGAAAAAATGATTTATATTCCCTTTGTCATCCTGAAGGTGTCTGAAAGACACCCCAAGGATCTATGAGATGCTTCGGGGCTTTGTCCCTCAGCATGACAGATAAAGTAATTCCAGATATACTTTGAAAAAAAGATATTATTTAATTGAGTTTTGCAAAGCTCTTATAATGTATATCAAAATCTATTTTTCTTTTAAAGGAAATGAAAAGGTCTGATATTCACGCATGGGATTTTCAAGTTCAAGGAAGGGAGATATCCTCTCAAATACTCTTTCACTTATACCTTTTATATTCCTTATGTCTTCAATACTCTGAAATCCCCCTCTCATCTGCCGTGCCTTTACAATGGCATTACCCAGGGAGGGGCCTATCCCTGGTAGGGCAATCAGATCTTCAACCCCATCACTGTTTAGATATATCGGGATTCCCAGTGCCACTCTGAAAAACCCGGACATGGAATGAATATTAATTGTTAATCTATTCCGTGAGTTTATGATATCAAGGCAGGTGCCTGATTTAAGATTCTCGACCAGCCTTTTTACTTCAGGCAGGAAGGGGATTCCTGCTATCACAATGAGGCCCTCCTTATTTTTACTGCATATTTCAAATATCCCCTGTTTTTTTATATCACCCCGCAATTGAATAAATACTGGATCAGGACAGACAGATTTATGAAAATCATAGGTTAGCTTTCCCGATCCAGCAATATTTATTACAAGAATAAAAAGAATAATGGGTAAAAAACCGGAATATGGGCATTTATGAGCCATCTTTATCCAGTCCAAATGCCTTATGAAGCACCCTCACCGCAAGTTCGGTGTATTTCTCTTCTATCACACAGGATATCTTTATCTCTGATGTGCTAATCATCATTATATTTATATTCTCATTTGCAAGGGCCTCAAACATCCTCTGTGCAACACCTGCATGGGTTCTCATTCCCACTCCCACAATTGATACCTTGGCAATATCCTTATCACCCAGCACCTTTTCTGCACCTATTTCCTGGGCCACATCCCTGATAAGCTCCATTGTCCTGAGAAAATCAGGTTTTGGCACCGTGAATGTGAGGTCAGTCATTCCATCTTCACTGGTATTCTGAACTATCATATCCACCACTATACCCGCCCTGAATAAGGGATGAAATAACTTGGCTGCAATTCCAGGTCTATCAGGCACCTTCTTTATTGTGATTCTTGCATCATTTTTGCTGTATGCCACTCCTGACACAATCACCTTTTCCATATCTTTTGTTTCTGCCACCACCATTGTCCCCCTTTCCTCTGTAAAAGTTGATCTCACATGTAAAGGAACATTATATTTCATTGCAAATTCCACTGACCTTATCTCAAGGACCTTTGCCCCAAGGCTGGCAAGCTCAAGCATCTCTTCATAGGATATCCTCTCAAGCTTTCTTGCCTCAGGGCATATATTTGGGTCAGTGGTATAGATTCCATCCACATCAGTAAAAATCTCACAAAGATCAGCATCAAGGGCTGCAGCAAGTGCAACGGCTGTAGTGTCTGAACCACCCCTTCCCAGGGTGGTAATGTTGCCTGCCTCATCCAGTCCCTGAAAACCTGCCACAGCCACAATTCTCCCCTTTTCAAGCTCCTGTTTTATCCTTGATGTGTCTATGTCATATATTCTGGCCTTACCGTAGATATTATCTGTATAAATAGGTATCTGAAACCCAAGGAGTGAACAGCTATCATACCCCATTGATTTAAGGGTGATGCAAAAAAGAGCCACACTGACCTGTTCCCCCGTTGCCATGAGGACATCAAGTTCCCTGGGATCCGGCAGTGGAGTAATCTCCTGCGCCAGACCTATAAGATGGTCTGTCTGACCTGCCATTGCTGATAGAACCACCACAACCTGGTCGCCCCTTTTCTGATACTCTATAACCCTGTTTGCCACATTCTTTATCTTTTCAATGCTCCCTACGGACGAGCCTCCAAATTTCTGAACTATCAGTGCCATTTACCACTCCTCAATACTGGATTTAATCTTATTCAAAAGGTCAAGGGGTCTTTTACCCTGACCTGATATCCTGATCCTCCTGAAGGAATGATTAACAATCTCAATTCTTATTTCAATATGCTCATCTGGTATTATATCAGGGCATAGGTCTGCCCATTCAATAACAACTACCCCCTCCCGGGAATCAATATACTCTTCAATGCCAGATGCACGAGCATCTTCAGGTCCTTTTATCCTGTAAAGATCGATGTGGTAGAACTTATACCTTCCTTCATATTCATTTACAAGTATAAAAGTGGGACTTGTAATTATCACATCCCGACTCACTCCAAGACCATATGCAATACCCTTTGTAAGATATGTCTTGCCTGAGCCCAGCTCACCAATAAGGGCAACCACATCACCCTTGGTTAGTAAACTCCCCACCACTTCACCCAGCTCAATGGTCTTATCCTCTGATCTGCTAAGATACTCCAGCATTATCTTTTTAATCTCATAGAGTTCATATTATCATTCCAATCTGCTCATGTAAGGGTGCATGATCAAGGGGCCACCTTCCATACCATAGCTCATTCATGATTGAAGGTATCACATCAAGTAGCTCCCCTGCATAGATACCTGCCTGTCCTGCTTCCTGGGCCATAAGGTCCCCCGCAAGTCCATGTATAAAAACTCCTGCAATACCTGCCAGAAGAATAGGAAACCCCCTTGCAAGGAATCCTCCAATAAGCCCGGTTAATACATCCCCGCTTCCTCCACTTGATAGCACAGGACCGCCTGTTGGATTGATATAAACCCTGCCTTCAGGTGTGGAAATTACACTTCTTGCTCCCTTAAGCACAAGATAGCACCCGTATCTGGAACTGAAATCCTCTGCCACCTTCACCCTGTCTGCCTGTATAACATGAGTTGGCTTGTTGATAAGCCTGCTCATCTCACCCGGATGGGGGGTAAGAATTGCATTCTTCCCCAGCTTTTTTATTAGATCATCGGCACCTGATAGGGCATTTACCCCATCTGCATCAATAACCACCGGGAGGTTAACCCTTCTCAGGATATTTCTTACTAAGGTCACGGTCTCTGGATGAGTTGAAAGACCCGGGCCTATTGCAATGGCACTCTTGCCTTCCACAAATTCGAGTATCTTATCCAGTGCCCTCATTGAAAGAGTCTTCTCATCGGTTTCAGGAAGAGGAAGTGTCATTGCCTCCGTAAGTTTCTCCTCAAGCACAGGATTCAGACTTTCAGGCACACATAGTGTTACAAGTCCTGCACCTGCCCTTAAAGCACCAAGGGATGAAAGTGTTGCTGCCCCCGTCTTTCCAGGAGACCCTGCAATTACAACCAGGTGTCCCCTTCTTCCCTTATGGATATCAGGGGTCCCTTCATATAAAAGGTGCACAAAATCAGATGGGGTTGAGAGCCTGTATCTCTCCTCCACCCTGTTC
>JALVMZ010000425.1 GCA_027032655.1 Desulfobacteraceae bacterium | reverse complement strand
AGGGCTTGCAAAGGGTCATCTGGTAAAAGAGATAGATGCCATGGGCGGGGAGATGGCAAAAAATGCAGATGCAACAGGGATCCAGTTCAGGAGATTAAACACCCGAAAGGGCCTTGCTGTTCAGGGGTCAAGGTCTCAGAATGATATGGATCTTTACAGGAAAAGGATGAAGTCAGTGGTGGAGTCCCAGCCAAACCTGGATATAAGACAGGCAATGGTGGATAGACTTCTGGTAAGGGATGGTAAAGTATATGGTGTTGAAACCAGTATTCATGAGAGGTTCTTATCAAAGACCGTTATACTCACCACCGGGACCTTTTTAAGAGGACTGATTCACATTGGCCTTGATAATTTCCATGCAGGAAGGATGGGTGACCCCCCGTCCATGAAATTATCAGAACAACTGAAAGAACTGGGATTTGAGATAGGAAGACTAAAGACAGGAACAACGCCCAGATTAAATGGAAGGACCATAGATTTTAAGGGCCTGGAGATACAGCCAGGTGATGAAAATCCAAGGCCCTTTTCCTTTACCACAAAGGAGTTACCACTCCCTCAGGTCCCCTGCTACATCACTTATACCACCAGTAAAACCCATGAAATAATAAGGGAGGGACTTGACCGCTCTCCACTCTACTGCGGAATAATAAAGGGGGTGGGCGCAAGATACTGCCCTTCAATAGAAGACAAGGTGGTTCGGTTCCCTGACAAAGAGAGACATCAGATATTTCTGGAACCAGAGGGTCTTGACACCATAGAGGTCTATCCCAATGGTTTAGCAACAAGTCTTCCCATTGATATCCAGATAAGGATGATAAGGAGCATACCCGGACTTGAAAAGGCAGAGATACTCCGCCCCGGCTATGCCATAGAATATGATTATATAAACCCTGTTCAGCTAAAACCAACCCAGGAGACAAAGCTCGTTGAAGGGCTCTTTCATGCAGGACAGATAAATGGAACTTCAGGTTATGAAGAGGCAGCAGCCCAGGGCTTCCTGGCTGGTATTAATGCAGTTTTAAAGGTAAGGGGTGAGGAACCACTTATTCTTCCAAGATCAATGGCATACATTGGGGTTCTCATAGATGACCTTGTAACCAAAGGAACAAATGAACCATACAGGATGTTTACATCCAGGGCTGAATACAGGTTACTCTTAAGAGAAGATAATGCAGATTTCAGATTAAGGGATATAGGATACAGGCTTGGTCTTGTCCCGGAAGATATTTACAGGGATTTTTTGAGAAAAAGGGACACAGTGGAGAGAATAATAGAAAGACTTAATTCAATCAGGATAAAACCATCTCCTGGTATAAATGATAGGCTCAAAGAGATGGGAACCCCTCCCATAAGGAACCCTGTTACCCTTGCCCAGTTGCTGAGGAGAAAGGAGATAACCTATCAACACATAAGGATGCTGGATGAGGGAATTGAAGAGATTGAAGAAAGACTGGCAGAGGAGATAGAGATAAGGATTAAGTATGAGGGATATATTAAAAGACAGCAGAGCCAGGTGGAGAAGATGAAGAAGATGGAGGATGTAAGGCTTCCATATGATATTGATTACAATCTAATTCATGGTCTTTCCAATGAGGTGAAGGAGAAATTAAGCAGGGTGAGACCCATCTCTTTAGCTCAGGCATCCAGAATATCAGGTGTAACCCCTGCAGCACTTATGGCCATCCAGGTATATCTAAAAAAGCGAAGTTCCAGTTAACCTTTACTGTAAAGACTTATGAGTCTTGAATATATTCCTCCCATTGAGATGAGCTCTTCATGGGAACCCGTCTCTTTTATCCTTCCCTTGTGAAGCACAATAATCCTGTTTGCCTGTTTGATTGTGGATGGTCTGTGTGCAATTATCAGGGTAGTTCGTTTTCCAGCAGCCCTTGCTATCGCATCCTGGATCATGCGTTCTGTTTCAGGGTCAATCCTTGATGTTGCTTCATCAAGAAGAAGCACCTGGGGGTCAAGGATAAGGGCCCTTGCAATGGAAAGGAGCTGTCTTTCTCCTGATGATATCTTTATCCCGCCTTCCCCTATCATGTGGTCAAGGCCTTTACTCAGTCTTTTTATAAAAACAGATAGATTGCTATCTCTTATTGCAAGTTCCATTTGAGATGGAGAAATGTCATCCCTGCCCAGGGTGATATTCTCCCTTAGTGTGCCCTTAAAGAGAAAGATGTCCTGCATTGCGATTGCTATGTTTTCCCTCAGGATATCAGCCGGGATCTCCCTTAATTCAATTCCATCAATATATATGTGTCCTTTTTGGGGTTCATAAAATTTCATAAGGAGGTTAAATATGGTGGTCTTCCCTGCCCCTGTTGCCCCCACAAGAGCTATGGTGTCCCCTGGCTTAACTTCAAAGGATATATCTTTTACTGCCAGAGAATTCTGAGAGTATCCAAAGGATACATTATCAAAGACAATATGACCTTTTAATTTATAACTCTTTTTCATTTGCCCGGGACTTTTTACCTGTCTTTCCATATCCATGTATTCAAAAATCCGCTCTGTTGATGCCATTGCTGATTGCATGATATTGTATTTTTCTGAAATGTCTCTTATGGGTTTGAAGAACATCTGGATATAACCAATGAAGGCAACCAAGGTTCCCAGGCTTATCTGATTCCTTATGGCAGATCCACCTCCAAACCAGATAAGAATTCCAAGGGCAATGGAGGAGAGTAATTCCATCAACGGCATAAATATGCCAAATACCTTGATCTGTTTCATACCAAATACATATATTTGATGATTTATCTCTGAAAATAGTTTCATCTGCTCGGATTCCACAGAGAGGGCCTTTATAAGACGGATTCCACTGATTCTATCCTGGAGGAATGTATTCATGCGGGATATCATCTGCCTTAGATTTCGGAAGACCTCCCTGGCTATTCTGCTGAAAAAGGAGGTAACAAGAATTATGATGGGAATTATTGTAAATGAGATAAGTGCCAATCTCAAATCCAGATAAAGCATTACTGCCATTATACCAGCAAGGATAAATATATCCTTGAATATGGTAATCAGGACAGATTTGAACATTTCATTAAGATTTTCTATGTCATTGGTTACCCTGGTGAGTAGTCTTCCCACGGGGTTCCTGTCAAAAAATGAGATACCCTGATCCTGTATCCTTCTGAAGAGCTCCAATCTGATATCCTGCATTATATTCTGTCCAATCCACTCCAGAAAATAGTGCTCCCCATATCCTGTAAAAAAAGAGATACAGATCAGTATCAGTAGGACCAGTGCGACCAGTTCAAGGCCCTTTAGATCATCTGCCCTTATGCGAAGTATGTGGTTTTTATTAAAGGATATTAATTTTGAAGAAGGGATCATCTTTATTTGTTTGTTTGATTCAGCCTCAGATTTATCTTGTTTCATTTTATACCAGGGCCCATCAAGGATTACCCTGTTTTTTTTCATTTGATTTAAAAGTGAAGGGTCAATTTTCTTTAAATTACTACGAGCAATGAACATGGCATCCGGTGAGCTGGAATTAATTAGGAGTTTTTTATGCTCTTGTATGAATTTTTTATAAATGGGGTCCTGTTTTTTATCGGGATTTATCATGAACCAGGAGTTTAGTATATATCTATCGATTGCTATCTTTGATATGTAGGGAAATGAGAGGTCAACACCTGTAATTATCATTGTAAGAATAAGGGAAAACAGTATAATTGCCCTATAGGGAATGGCAAAGATAAGCAGTTTTTTTATAAGCTTAATATTATAGGGTTTCCCCAGTTTGCCTTCTTCCATGTATCCGTAATCACCATAGACCATATGTATTATCCCCTAATTAGAAAATATGAATCTTCTCAAGATTGGTTGATCATTAAGTTAAATTTTATAGAGGCTACCCGGGTCTTTGTTTCCGCTCAGAAGTCTCCCCTCCCGCCATTCGCTACAACAAAGACCCGGACAGCCCATCAGGT
>JALVMZ010000424.1 GCA_027032655.1 Desulfobacteraceae bacterium | reverse complement strand
CAAGTGCCAGAGCATCTCCTATAAATGAGGCCAATACCATGGCTCGAGCTTTCTCATTATCCATGAAGCCCTCCTTCGGTTAATGGACACAAAACTCATTTACTCATTTAAAGCCTAAGAAATGATGACTTGACTTTTTACATAAAGAGTATAGTGGTAGTGATTTGGATGGGTCAAGAAGAATCAGAGCCAATTATCGTGATGATGGAAAATCACTGGAGTATTCATAATAGAGATAAGGATAGAGGGAATTATCTGCCTCAGGTCCTGATTATAGGTGCAGGTATTTCAGGACTTGTGTGCGGGAGGATATTGAAAGATACAGGATTCAGGGTAAAGTTACTTGAAGCAAGGGACAGGATTGGGGGGAGAATATGGACTGAGCGAAGCATGGGATTTCCGTGTGAACTCGGTGCCTCGTGGATACATGGAAAACTGGGTAACCCCCTTTATAAATGGTGCCTGAATCAATCGTTTGAGGTCATGTCAATTCCATATGGTGGCATATGGTTTTATGAAGATGGGATACCTTCATCACATTACAGCATAATCTGGCAATATAAAAAGACAATATTGGGATGTTTGAGTATCTACCTCAGATACCGAGTGAAACAATTTATAAATAACAGTAATATAAGGTATGATGTCTCTGTGGAAGAGCTTGCATCCTTTTTATATAAAAATCTAAAACCACAGGAGAGGAGATTTTTAAAATGGATTGTAGAGCTTGTTGAGGCCATAAATGGGGCGCCAGCGGGTGAGCTAAGCATAAAGGAGGTAGGAATTTCAGAGATATTTAAATCAAATCTTGTAATTAAAGATGGATATGATGTGCTCATTAATGATGTATCCAATGGACTGGACATAGAAACTGGAGTAACGGTGAAAGCAATAGAGCATTCCAGGAAAAGAGTGCTTGTTCATACCTCTAAGGGCAGATACACATCTGATATATGTGTAATAACAGTTCCCCTGGGGGTCCTTAAGGCAGGAGATATAGATTTTATACCACCACTTCAGAGTGAGAAAATCATGGCAATAAATAGGATAGGGTATGGGGGTGTTTTAAATAAGGTTGTATTTACATTTAAAAATAGGTTCTGGGAAAAAGGACATGAAAGGATTACCAGATTGCCTGAGATAACGGATGAAAACAATGAGTTTTTTGGCTACTGGGCAGATTTTTCAAGGCAGTCAGGTGTGCCATGTCTTGTGGCTTTTGCAGGCGGTGCTGGTGCTTTAAAGATGGATAAGGAACTGAGCGATAAAGAGATAAAAGATATTGCCTTTAACTCACTTAAAAGGATCTTTGGTGAAAAAGTCCCTGTGCCTGATTCATGGAAGATTACAAGGTGGTTTTCAGATCCATTTTCCAGAGGCAGTTATTCATATGGTAGCCCTGGCTCTTCGGGAGCACACCGACGCATATTATCAGAGCCATGCCAGAACAGGCTCTTTTTTGCAGGTGAAGCAACTGAGCCAGATAATTATGGCACAGTTCACGGTGCCCTCCTTAGTGGTGTAAGGGAGGCCAGAAGAATTCACGGGATTTTCTGCTGTAAAGACGAAGATTATGGGAGAATTCCCTGGAGATAGTCCCTGAGTAAATTAAGGAGCTATTTAAAATACTCTGTTGCAAATAGGGGCAGTGTAAAAGATGCCCTGTGCAGCTCTGGAGTATAATACTTAAGATCTGGAAGTCTTTTTGCCCTCTCCAAGTTAATATCATTTATTGGGTCATATTTGAGTGAGCAGAAAAAGAAACCAATCATGCCACTTGGGTAGGTGGGAACAAGGGTATTGTAATATCCCACTATTGGATAGACCTCCTTAGCAAACGAATACACACCCTTTATCACATGTCCATGTAAATAGATGGACTCACATTGTGTAACAGCAATCCCGTCATCTTTTAAGGCCTTTTTCATGTTCTCATAAAATGGTCTCTGGAAGAGTATCTTCCCAGGTCCCAGGGGATCAGTGGAATCCACTATGATAACATCATATTGAGAGTTTTTCTCAGCAACGAACCTGGCCCCATCATCATAAAAGACCTGAACCCTCTGATCATCAAATGAGGATGCAAGGGAAGGGAGGTATTCTCTGCAAGCCTTTACCACCTCCTCATCAATTTCGCATACATGGATTGACTCAACTTCAGGGTGCTTCAGTATTTCCCTTGCTGTTCCGCCATCTCCCCCGCCTATTATTAACACATTTCTGGGATTGGGATGGACAAGTAGAGGCACATGAACTATCATCTCATGATATGCCGGTTCATCCCATTCTGTCAGCATGGTGATACCGTCAATCACAAGTATTCTGCCAAGCTTTTCAGTTTCAAGTATTGCTATTTCCTGAAATTTTGACTTCTTATTGTATAGGATATTTTTTATTTTCAGGTGGACACTCATTCCGTGACCAAATTCAATGCAGTCCTGGAACCAGAGCTCCATTACCTGGTCCTTTTGTGGATTGAAGTCAACCAGTGATATATCATTATTATTCTGTTTTTCCATGTCTTATCTCCAGATCGAATATTTTTGCTGAGAATATATTGGATTATATATCCGGGGTCAATAATTTTGTTGTCTTATTTTATGAAGATGAGAGTTTTCTTCTTTCATCATCTCTTATCTCTCTTCTTAACATCTTGCCCACCTTTGATTTGGGGAGCATGTCCCTGAATTCTATGTAATGGGGCACTTTGTATGGGGCAAGTCTATCTCTGCACCACTTAAGGAGTTCATAACTGCTGACTCCCCTTGTATCAGATTTGAGAACCACAAATGCCTTTATCCTCTCCCCAACCTTTTCATCAGGCACTCCCACAACACATGCTGATAGCACTGATTTATGTTCCTGAAGGACCCTCTCTATTTCAGCGGCAGCTATTCTGTATCCCTTATGTTTTATCATATCAACAGATCTATCTACAAAATAGAGCCATCCATCTTTATCTATTCGAACAATGTCCTTTGTCCTGTACCAGATTTCACCTTCCATCTCAATGAAGCATTCCTTAGTTTCTTCTGGTTTATTCCAGTATCCTTTAACTGCATATGGAGAGGTGCCAAGAAGTTCCCCAGGGCTTCCTTCAGGGACGGGTTCCAATGTATCAGGGTCAACCAGTTTCCATTTACTCTGTGGCATTATCCTGCCTGCTGAGCCATCAGGCGGGATTCCATCCCTTGAATAAGAAAGAGATATTGCACCACAGAATTCTGTTGTTCCGTAACCCTGATAAAGGGGTATTCCGAACCTCTGATACCATCTTCTGCCCACCTCTGGTGGCAGGCTATCACCCCCTGTGCCACAATATTTTAATGAACTTATGTCATAGAATGGGAGTCTGTCATGTTCAAGTAGCATTCTATAAAGGGCGGGCACTGCGAACATATGAGTTGCACGATATCTCTCAATATGATCCAGGAATGCATCCAGTATTACCCTGGGAAACATAATAAGGGTATCCCCGCCCACAAGCAGAGGAGACATGGAATCCATTCCTCCTATTATGTGGTAAAGAGGAGCAGCAAGAGCCGTTATTCCTTCTCCTGGTTTAACCACATCTTCACTTGCCCTTCGCCACTCAAGGAGTCTATAAAGAAACAATCCCTCTGATAAGGGAACCCCTTTTGGAAATCCAGTTGTGCCCCCGGTATAAAGAATAAGAGTGGTTCGATATCCACCTTCAGGCCTGGATTCTGGCAATTTGAGCGGATTTCCCCTCTTAAGCAGTTGTTTGAATGAATAGATATTCTCACCCGTGGGCCTCTTACCTGCAGGAACCCTGTCAAATCCCCTTGCAATCAGTCTCTTCCATGCTGGCACTAAGTCAAGCAGGTGAGTATAAATAACCCTTTTTATGGGTGAACTGTTTAGTATTTCATGGACATAGTTAAAGTTTGAATCCATACAGATTATAGTCTCTGCGCCTGAATCATTTA
>JALVMZ010000423.1 GCA_027032655.1 Desulfobacteraceae bacterium | reverse complement strand
TCCTCTGTGGGATCGCATTTGGAGTGGTTATCCAGCGGACAAGATTCTGCTTTGTAAGGGCATTCAGGGACCCATTTATGACAGGAGAAGGTGAGATGGCAAGGGCTGTTGCAGTTAGTGTAATAATAAGTGTCCTTGGATTCACTGCTCTTAAATGGAATGGAATAAGACCGGAGAATATTTATGTAACACAGACAGTATGGTTTGGAAGCCTTGTTGGAGGCATAGTTTTCGGAATCGGTATGGTAATTGCTGGGGGATGTGGAAGTGGATCTGTCTGGAGAGCAGGAGAAGGACAGGTAAAGCTTATGATTGCTGTTATTGCATTCAGCCTTTCCACATCCTTATTTAAGGCGCTCATCAATTCTTCTGAATCCTTCAAGAGTCTGATTGGAAAAAGGGTATTTATCCCACACTATATTGGATACAAATGGACATTAATATTATTAATACTATTCTTTGGAATTTATTATCTACTTGCTACATGGAATGAAGAAACAGATAAGTTTACCATGGAAATGTAAAAAACTTTTATAGGAGGTAGTAAAATGGTAGAAGATATTAAACCTGATGAAACATTAGATTGTAGAGGACTTAGCTGTCCCATGCCAATTCTTAAAACAAAGAAGGCCATTGGAAAGATGAAATCAGGGCAGATACTCGAAATTCTGGGAACAGATCCAGGGACCAAGAATGATCTTCCCAGCTTTGCAAAAAGGGCTGGACATGAATATCTGGGACTCAAGGAAGATGATGGATTTACCAGATATTATCTGAAAGTAAAATAAAGGTAAAATCATTAAGGAGCGCATTATGGGAAAGAGCCTTGGCATTTTTGTAAGTTCAGATAAGCATCTTGATAAAATAATTGCCCTCTGTAAGGCAGCGAAGAAGAAAGAGGTTGAAGTGACAATATTCTTTACTCATCGTGGAGTTCTTCTTACCCAGGATCCCAGATTTGCTGAACTTCAGGGGCTGGCTAAGATGTCACTTTGTAATGTGGGATTTGAAAGCCATGGACTGAAAAAACCCGTTCCGGGCCTGAGTGACAAAGATTATGCTACGCAGGCAAGGCATGGCGAGATGATAGAAGATTGTGACAGATATATTGTATTCTGAAGAATATTTCCTATATCAAGGAGTTAAAAAATGGAAAATGTCAAACATGTAGCCTTTCTCATA
>JALVMZ010000422.1:1499-3962 GCA_027032655.1 Desulfobacteraceae bacterium | reverse complement strand
CTCTAACAGGGGTGCGGCCAATTCCAATACTTTCAATGGTCTCTTTCTCGTCAATGCTCTGACCAGGCTTTAGCTCCATCTTTATTATCTTTTCATGGAGTATCTCATAAGCCCGGGTAGCAAGGGGCTTTCTATTATTTGCATTATTGCTCAGGTCATATTCATACATAAGAACTGTTTACCCCGAACCTCTAAACGCATTAGTCATCATTAAGGCTTCCTTAAAATAATAAGTCTTAAACAATAGCCCTCGTAAACATCTTAATATGTAATCTTAACTAAAAAATATTTCAACAAGAAATTTATTAAAATATTTTATATTGACAGAAAAATATATTTTAAATATATCAGAAAAAATTAGTTTTTTATTGTAATATATGTAAGTCCCAGGGTTAAGACCTTTAACATAATTAAGTAAAAGGAAAGGAGGTCAGGGAGATGAAGGTAACTTTTAAAAAATTATTTTTAGTGGCTCTCCTGGTTATGGCACTTGCTGTGCTGTTTCCTCCTGTTCCTTCCCATGCGCAGAAAGTAATCAAGATAGGGGTTATATATCCCCTGACAGGTGGTGCTGCTGCAGCAGGGAGGGAACTGAGGGCAGGGGCTGAGCTTGCTGCAAAGATTGCAAATGAGGTAATGTCCGAGCTTCCAATGAAAATGGCACAGCATGCAGGGATTCAGAGCCTTGGTGGTGCAAAGATAAAACTGATTTTTAAGGACCATGAGGGAAATCCCACACTGGGAGCAGACCTTGCAAAAAAATTGATACTGGATGACAAAGTGGACGGGATACTTGGATGTTATCATAGTTCTGTTACCAAAACAGTTAGTGCAGTATGTGAGCAATACGGGATTCCCATGATTAATGGGACATCCACATCACCGGCACTTACTCAGAGGGGTTTTAAGTGGTTCTGGAGGACAACACCACATGACAGATGGTTTACAAAGGATTTATTTGAATTGCTGGTTGGTCTCATCAATGGAAAGGTAAAAGGAGTAAAACCTGTTCCAAAAGAACAGATTGATGAGATTGCATCTGCATGTGAAAAAACAGAGTGGGGCTCCCATGTATCAGGACTCATAAAAGAGTTTGCAAAGGAATACGGTTTTAAACTGAAAAAATCATTACTATATGCGGCAAAATCAGCAGATTTATCAAGTGAGGTGAGATCCCTTAAGGCATCAAGGGCTGAGGTCCTGCTTTTTGCATCATACACATCTGATGCAATACTTATGGTGAAGACACTCAAGGCCCAGAAGGTTAAACCTAAAATAATATGGGGACAGGATGCAGGATTTGAAAAGCCTGAGTTCAGGAGCACACTGGGAGACAGCATTGTTGGAATCTTAACAAGGACAGTATTCCTTCCCAAGGTGGTGGAGATAAAGGCACTGGCCGGTAAGGTGAATGAGCTTTATAAAGCAAAAACCGGCAACGACCTTGGTGGTGCATCTGCAAGGGCATTTACAGGAGTGCAGACCTGGGTTTATGTGCTTGAGAAGGCCGGCTCCACTGATCCCAAAGCCATTCAGCAGGCAGCAAATACAATTACCATTCCTGGAAAGGAACTGGTGGTGCCTTGGGCAGGAATAAAGTTCTCCACATCAGGCAAAGAGATAGGACAAAATGTGCTTGGTTCAGGTCTCATAGGTCAGTATCAAAAGGGTAAGGACGGGAAAATCGGTCTTGAAATAGTATATCCGTTTGATGTTTCATCAGCAGATATGATTTTCCCCTTCCCTGGATATTAATCTAAGTAGGGGCGATATTATTCTGATATCGCCCCATTATATCCTGATTAAAGGGGACAGGCTCATTACAGGAGCAGATCATGGATATCCTTATTAGCTCCATAGTTGCGGGGATACTTATAGGGATGGTTCTGGCTTTAGTTGCCCTGGGACTTACAATAATCTTTGGAGTGATGGATATAGTAAACTTTGCCCATGGTGAATTCCTCATGCTGGGCATGTACACAGGTCTTTTTGTTGCCACCGCAACGGGAATGGACCCCCTGCTTACACTTCCCATTGCAGGGATTATGGGCTTTCTCCTGGGCATAATATGCTATGTGGGGTTTGTAAAATATCTTCTTCGTGGTCCAATGGTGGCACAGCTCCTTGGAACATTTGGACTTATGCTATTTCTCAGAAACCTGGCACTTCTTATATTCGGCTCAGAGGACCGCTCCCTTCATCATGGACTTCTTGTTGGAAAGAGCTTTGAGTTTGGTTATGGGGTTGTGATTCCTGCAACCAAACTTGCTGCTGCTGTTCTCTCGGTTATCTCATTTGGTATTGTGTGGCTTATGATAAAAAAGACCCGTCTGGGAATGGCACTTACTGCCACAGCCCTTAACAGGGAAGCAGCAACCTATATGGGAATTCCAACTGAGAAGATGAACTCCTTCGCTTGGGGCATAGGCGGTGCATCGGTTACCATTGCAGGAGCCCTCATAG
>JALVMZ010000422.1:0-1489 GCA_027032655.1 Desulfobacteraceae bacterium | reverse complement strand
TTTCTGGGCAGTGAACCCTTTTATAGGGCTCCTCTTTACAATGATAGCATTTACCATTGTTGCACTTGGTGGTTTTGGAAGTGTCCCGGGGGCGTTTTTTGCAGGTCTTGTGGTGGGTATCATTACTGAGATTCCAGGAATCTGGGACTTCTTCACTTACACCTTTGATATAGAGTGGATGCAGAATGTTCCCATGACATCATTTAAATACACTCTGCTTTATCTTGCATACTTTATAATCATGGTCTTAAGGCCAAGGGGACTTTTTGGATGGAAGTATTAAAGAATGCGCTTGATTTCAGGGATTTTCCAAAAATTGACCTGATTATTGCAGGTGGAGTTGCTGTATTCCTTCTTATCTTTCCAGCCATGCCACATAGCTCTTTTGCCATGGCCACCATGATTCAGTTTCTGATGTTTTCCCTATACGGTATGGGCTGGAACACCATCGGGGGTTATGGGGGCCAGGTGGACCTGGGAAAGGCCCAGTATGTGGGCATAGGTGCATACACAACCGCGGTAATGCTGGTTAAGTGGGATGTGCCATTCTGGATCTCCATGCCCATTGGCATGTGCTTTGCCATTATCTGGTCATTTATTATTGGATATCCCCTATTTAGATTAAAGGGACATTACTTTGCAATTGCAACCATAGCCACATCCCTTGTGCTGAAGGATATATTTGAGGTGTGGGAATTTGTGGGAGCTGCAAGAGGGATCAACATATCACCTATAAAATATAATCCACCTGATTTCCTGAGACTCATATTCAAAGAGGACATATATTACTATTATATAATACTGGGATTCTTTTTTCTTGGTATATTTTATGTGAACTGGTTCAGAAAAAGCAGGCTGGGATATCAACTTCGTGCCATAAAGGATAACGAAGATGTGGCAAGCTCCCTGGGAATTAATGTTCACTGGGCAAAGGTAAAGACCTATGCCATTGCAACTGCGTTTGTGAGCCTTGTTGGGTCATTTCATGCCTGCTACATAAAAAACATAGAGCCTGAAGACACGATGAGTCTTGATATCTCCATACTTATTGCCCTGATGGCAATGCTTGGGGGAGCTGGCTCCCTGTGGGGGCCAATTATTGGAGCTGGCATCCTTATTCCCCTTAAAAGTTACCTTAAAGAATGGCTTGGTGCAAAGGCAGGCCTTGTGGGAATAGATCTCATAATTTACTCCCTTATTATAATGGTCATATCAGCATTTGAACCAAAGGGTATATGGGGCATAATTGAAAGGGTCAGGGGAAGGAGCACTGCCCGATGAATATACTTGAGGTGATAGACCTTACAAAGGATTTTGGAGGCCTGAGGGCAAATGACAGTATATCATTTTCGGTGGAAAAGGGCTCCATTGTGGGCCTGATTGGTCCAAATGGGGCAGGTAAAACAACACTTTTTAACTGCATTTCAGGTCATTATCCTTTGACAAAAGGACAGGTCATATTTGATGGCAAAGATATAACCAATTTAAA
>JALVMZ010000421.1 GCA_027032655.1 Desulfobacteraceae bacterium | reverse complement strand
TCATTCTGAGACCTTGAACCCTGAACAGCAAGGCCCTTTCGGGTGTTTAATCTCCTGAACTGGATCCCTGTTGCATCTGCATTTTTTGCCATCTCCCCGCCCATGGCATCTATCTCTTTTACCAGATGACCCTTTGCAAGCCCTCCTATTGCGGGGTTACAGCTCATGACAGCGATGTGGTCAAGATTAATGGTCAAAAGCAATGTGGGATGTCCCATGCGAGCAGATGCAAGGGCAGCTTCACATCCTGCATGCCCCCCACCTACCACAATTACATCATACTGTTTATCAAAATCCACCACCAATATAGAACTCCTCTATATTTGCCCGATCCATAAGTACAAAACATTCACCAAGCCAATCTTTTGAATATATGTCAAAATAGATTTAAAAAGAAAAACCCCCTTCCTTTTTAAAGAAGGGGGTTTTTGACTCAACTTATGCAATTAGAATGCGATCTGGAACTGAACACCCAGGATGAACTCTTTACCAAAATCAAAATTATCACCCGCTCCATCTCCATTGGCATCAGTAGCAGCTAAAGCACTGTCATCATTGTCATAGATCATGAGCTCTGGCCTGATTCTGAAACCCTTTGCCAGGTCTATTGGAACACTAATTCCATACATCCAAACCTCGATATCTATATCATCTCTAGATCCTAACCTAGCTGTTCCGTCATTTTCAATAGAATGATTGCCAACAATAAGCGTTGGGGTGGCCTTACCCATCT
This sequence comes from Desulfobacteraceae bacterium, assembly GCA_027032655.1. Lineage (GTDB taxonomy): Bacteria > Desulfobacterota > DSM-4660 > Desulfatiglandales > JALVMZ01 > JALVMZ01. Next base: position 3,230 of record JALVMZ010000421.1, on the reverse strand, counting down.
TAAATCCAACCTGTGCAAACCATGCCAGACATTCGGTATCTTCTGCCTTTTCGAAAACACCATCACCATTCTCATCCACATATTGTACTGTATTAGCTCTAAAAATTGGATTACCAGGAAGAGAATTTACACCTGCAGTATCACCCCAGTTCTCACCGTAGTTTATCTCACCTGAAAAGGTGAAGTTCTGGAATCCGTATTTGATTCCAAGAGAGAGGCCCCATGCGTCATAGTCATCATCCACACCAGGTGCTGCCTGATCTATATCAAAGGTCTGCCAGAATACACTTGGATAGAGTTTAAGGGCGCCAAAGTAAAGTGGTGAACCAATATCAATTCTGGGAATAGTTGTCTCTTCACGCACTGTCTGGGCAACATTATTTACAACAGCAGCATTTGGAGGTGTTGTTGGTGCAAATAGATTTAAGTTACCCTGAGATGGGTCTACCAATGCGATTGCGAGACGGCCCATATTGTTGGGATACTTGAACTGGAACCTTACCTGGGGGAACCTGCCTGAGTAAAACTCACCATAACCGATACCAATACAATGCATTGCACCCCGAGGCCCCTGAGCAGAAAAACCAACAAGTGTCCCTGCAATAAGTGGTGAAAATGGTGTGGTGGTATGACCTGCCAGTATCCTGAATGAGGGATTCACATCCCACCAGCCGTATGCATGCCTGAGTGCAACACCCGCAGTAGCTGTCTGAAGCTCAATATACATTCCCACATTATCCTCATTTGTCCACCTCGCCCTGAGCCTAGTAATATTTGGCACTTCAATGATGGTCTCTGAGTAATCATTCTCTGTTGCTTGCTGATTGATGGTTGTATTTCTGCCACCCATTGCATATTCAGCATCTGTGTCATAGTAATAGAAATCAGTAAATACAATTCCGCCCACATATGTCTTTGCCATGGCGGGTGCTGTGAATGCACCGATTAGAAGAACGGCACAGACAATAGCAAATAGTTTTTTCATAGCTCTTTCCTCCTAAAAAAATTTTTCTTTCAAAAACAACTTGATCCTCTAATCCTTATCCCTTTAATCCTCTATTAACTTTTTTTCTTTATCACCCCCTTTCATTAATATTAACGGGAACTTAAACAACACTACCCGTTTCATAGAATAATTTTGCTGATTGATAACAGTTTTACCCCCATCTGTCAAGCACTTTTTGGATCTTTTCTTCTTTGATTATAAAATTTAATCCTTCCAAAATTATATCTGTCAATCAATAGATTTTCAAAATACAGGAAAATGTCTTAAAAATCAGTGAATTCTTCCCATGGTTAAGGATAACAGGGACGGGAATTTTATTGATGTTGCTTTTCCTTTCTAATATATTATAATTTTTAAAAATAAATGGGAGGGAGATCTTATGAAGGTCCTTGTAAGCGATAATCTTTCAGAGGTGGGGATCAAAATGTTTCAGGAGACCCCTGGAATTGATGTGGATGTAAATACTGGTCTTAGTCATGATGAACTCAAGGCCATTATTCCCCAATATCATGCACTGGTTATCAGAAGTGCCACAAAGGTAACCGCTGATATCATTGATGCAGCAGATAATCTGAAGGTAATTGGAAGGGCAGGGATTGGACTCGATAATGTGGACATTGCTGCTGCAAGCAAACGGGGGATTGTGGTGATGAATACCCCCACAGGAAATACCATTACCACGGCAGAGCACACCATTGCACTTATGATGGCTCTTACAAGGAACATACCACAGGGAACTGCCACATTAAAAGAAGGCAAATGGGAAAAGAAAAAATTACAGGGAAGAGAGATTTACAACAAAACCCTGGGTATCATCGGCGCAGGAAAGATTGGAAGAATTGTGGCTGACAGGGCAAAGGGGCTGAAAATGAAGGTCATTGTGTATGATCCGTATATAAAACCAGAAGTGCTGGAAGAAATGGATCTGGAGCCAGTATCATTTGTTGAGCTATTAAACAGGGCAGATTATATCACCATACATACCCCGCGCACAGAAGAGACAAAAGGCATGATAAACAGGGATGTATTGTTTAAGATGAAAAAGGGTGCAATGCTGATTAACTGTGCGAGAGGTGGGATTGTAAATGAAGATGACCTTTATGAGGCATTAAACTCCGGGCATCTCGCTGGGGCGGCATGTGATGTGTTTGAGCAGGAACCCCCGGGAAAGATAAAGCTCATGGAACTGCCCAATTTCATTTGCACACCCCACCTGGGTGCCTCCACAAAAGAGGCACAGGAGAATGTGGCAAGGGATGTGGCTGAGCAGATAATCGGGTATCTGCTCCATGGAACAGTAAAGAATGCTGTAAATGTGCCCAGTATTAGTCCTGAGCTCATTGGGGTTTTGAGGCCCTTTGTGATACTGGGTGAAAAGATCGGCGCACTTCATGCTCAGTTGATTGAAACCGGCGTTCTGGAAGCTGAAATAAATTACAGGGGAAGAGTTACAGAATATGATACAAGTCCTGTTACCACAGCAATCTTAAAAGGACTGCTAACACCTGTGATGGGAGATGCGGTTAATTTTGTAAATGCGCCTTTGCTTGCAAAGGAGCGTGGAATAAAGGTTGTGGAATCCAAAAGCACCACATCAGAGGACTTTGCAAGTCTCATAATGGTAAAGATTAAATCCATGGATGGTGAAAATATAGTTTCTGGCACTATATTCGGCAAGACCATGCCCAGGATTCTCAGGATAAATGATTTTTACCTTGAGGCAGTGCCAGAAGGTCATATGCTCCTGATCCAGAATCAGGATATCCCGGGCGTAATAGGGAAGATAGGCACTATACTTGGCAAACACAATATAAATATATCCAGGATGCATGTGGGACAGGAAAAGGAGAAAAAATTGAATATCATACTGCTTGCAACGGATGTGCCTGTTGGTGATTCCGCCCTGAATGAGCTGCTGAAATTAGAGTATATCTCTTCAGCCAAAAGGATAGAACTTTAAACTTTAACTCAGGGGGTATGAGATGGAAGAGATAGAAGGAAAAGGTTTTATTATCAAGGACAGAAGGGCATTTGATGAAAAGGGTGAACTGCGCAAAGAAGCAGAGCAGGAACCTCAAAAGCAAGAAGCCAGTCAAAGACCCAGGGAAGGGCCTAAAAGAGAGCAAACACCTCCCCTTCCAGAGGTAAACTTTAATTCCCTGATTATGAGCCTGAGTTCATCGGCATTGATTCACTTAGGAGAGATAGAGGACCCACATACCGG
>JALVMZ010000420.1 GCA_027032655.1 Desulfobacteraceae bacterium | reverse complement strand
CTTTTGCCCCGTGCCCCTTGGAGTATTTTCTGGCAAGGGTTGAAAAATCCTCACCATTTTTAATCCTTTCAAGAATCATTTCTCCTTTTCTGTAGAGGGCATTTAATTCTTCTTTATCCTGGGGATTCTCCCTGGGAAGAAAAATCATGGCAATATGAACCTTTTCTTCCACTTTAAACTGATCTTTATTCTTTTTATAATAATTGGCTATCTGTTCATCTCTTATAATTATTTTTGATTTTACTTCACGGTTTATGAGTTTTAACTTCTCAAGGTCACTCTTTATATTCTGTCTGTATTTATCATAAGTGAGGCCCTGCTCTTTTAATCTCTTCAGGAGGTCTTCATGTGTCCAGTGATTGTTGAGCTTAATCTTCTCAATTGCTTCATCTATCTCTTTAGTGCTCACCCGGATATTGAGTTCTTTAATCTTCTCCTCGGTAAGTCTTTCATTGATAAGCTGATCCAGGATGGCAGACCGAACGGTTAAATACTCATCCGGGGATGTATTTTTCATTTTTACTGGATCAACCCCTGTTCTGTCCTTTATCGCTTTTTCAAGTTCATAAAGGGTGATTACCTGATCATTTACTATGGCAACCACTCTGTTAACAAGCCCACATAAGGCATCTGTATGAGATACCAGCAGGATTAAAATTATCATCAATATCTTCTTCATTTATTCAAACTCCACCTTCTTTAATAAATCCTCATTTATGGTTACAGGTATCTTTCTTCTTAGTTCCTTTAACCAGTTCCTGTAATATTGTTCAAATCTTTTTCTGTTTATCTCATTTTCAATAATCGGTAAGACCTGGTTAAAGCTCTCATATCCCGGTGATTTTTTCTCCAGGACCTGAAATATATGATAACCATATGGTGTCTTCACTACAGGACTTATCTCTCCAACAGACAGTTTAAAAAGGACTCTTTCCATTGATTCATCCAGCATACCCTTTTCTACCCAACCTGTCTTATCATCCAGGTTCACCGTGGTTATTACAGTGTATTCTGGATTCTTTCCCCAGCCATGGGATATGAAATCCTGTCTGATACTTTCTGCCTCTTTCTTTGTTCTGGCCAGCACCTGTCTAAATCTGACCATCTCAGGGAGTCTGAATCGTTCAATATTTGCATAATAATATTTTTCTAATTCCTTATGACTGGGAGGAGGTATCCTTTCTGAGATTCTTTTAAGCACCTTTTCTATCAGTAATCTTTTTTTTATCAGGCCTTTCCATGTATTCATCTCCATTAATCTGCTGAGCAATTCCTCTTTCAACATCTTCTTTGAATAATCTCCTGCTATCCTATTTATCTCATTATTTATCTCATCTTCTGTAATCTGTATATTATTTTGCCTTGCATATTCAATAATTAAATATTCATTTATTATGTCCTGTATAAGAAAATCAATGGCGTCTTTCAATTTATCACTTGCAATTCCCAGCTCAATACTTTTGGCATGAATCTCATTTTTTAAATCATTAACATTCAATTTCAAAGAGCCTATGGTTATCACCACATCTCTATTGTCTGATTCGAAAAATGGGCATGAGTTCAGAAATAATATCCATATAAATGCAAATGATAAGATTGTTAATATTTTTATACCCCGGATCATCACAATTATTCAAGATACCAGTGAAAGCAGAAAATGCCAAGGATTTTAGATAATAAATTAAGATAGTGATATCAAATTTGCAATCCTTTTCAATTTCTGCACAAGGTCATCCATATTATCATTCCTTCTTATAATCTTAATCTTCCATTCCGATAAGAATCTTACAATACCCATCTCTTTCTCAAACCCTCTTTTCAATTCCAGAGGGTCTATATTATTATGATTTGCAAAGGTCAGAACAATATTATTTTTTGTAACATCCATCCTTTTTACACCAAGTAATTTAAGAGAGAGCCGAATTGCCATGATTTTTAGCAGATTCTCAGCCTCTATCGGAGGAGCACCAAATCTATCCCTTATCTCTTCCTTTATTGATTCAAGTTCTTCCCATTCCCTGATTCCGGATAGCCTGCGATAAAGATTTAGTCTGACATCCATGTCTTTTATATAATCTGAAGGGAGAAATGCCGGTATATTAATGTTTATCTCAGGGTTAATCTCCTCATGCCATTCCTCTCCTTTAATCTCAGCAATGGTTTTCTCTATCAATTTCAGATACATCTCATATCCAATTGCAGATATATGTCCTGACTGATCAAACCCCAGGATATTGCCTCCACCTCTTATTCTGAGGTCATGGAGGGCCAAGTGAAGTCCTGCTCCAAGGTGTGAAAAATCCATCAGGGCCTTAAGCCTCTTTTCCGCATCTCTGCTAAGGGATGTCTCACTGGAAATTAACAGGTAGGCAAAAGCGGTCTCATTTGATCTTCCCACTCTGCCCCTCAGTTGATATATCTGTGAAAGTCCAAATCTATCTGCCTCATTAATAATGATGGTATTTGCCGTTGGGATATCAAGCCCTGATTCAATAATTGCTGTGCAGACCAGCACATCAATCTCTTTGTTAAGGAATCTCAGCATTATCTGTTCGAGTCTTTTCTCACTCATCTGACCGTGAGCTACACCAAATCGTGCCTGAGGGACCAATTCTTTCAGGAATTCTTCCACCTTATGTATGTTTTGGACCCTGTTATGCACAAAAAATACCTGTCCATTTCTACTTAACTCAAATTCTATTGCGTCTTTAATAACCTTTCTGTCAAAAACACATATATGGGTTTGAATGCTCTTTCTTTCTTCAGGGGGAGTTTCCACAATGCTCAAATCTCTGATCCCCAGAAGTGACATATGAAGTGTCCTGGGGATGGGAGTTGCTGTCATGGCCAGGATATCAATGGTAGCCCTTAGTTTTTTTATCTTTTCCTTTTGTTTTACCCCGAATCTCTGTTCTTCATCAATAATCAGGAGCCCCAGATCCCTGAACCTGACATCGTCCTGGAGCATCCTGTGAGTGCCTATGAGTATATCAATCTTTTTTGCCCACAGTTTAGCAATGATCTCTTTTTGTTCCTTCGGAGTCTTGAATCTGCTCAATACCTCTATGTTAATGTTGTATGGACTCAGCCGCCTCCTGAAGGTTCTTAGATGCTGCTCTGCCAGGACGGTGGTGGGGACAAGAATGGCCACCTGTTTCCCATCCATCACCGCTTTAAAAGACGCCCTTATTGCAATTTCGGTCTTACCAAATCCCACATCGCCACATATCAATCTGTCCATTGGTCTTTCTGATATCATATCTTCAATTACTTCCTGGATTGCCTTTGCCTGATCAGGGGTCTCTTCATGTTCAAAGGTGGCCTCAAATTCCCTGAAGTAGTTATCCGGTGGGGAAAAGGGAAAACCCTTTCTGTATTTTCTGACAGCATATATTTCAACCAATTGTTTTGCTATCTTTTTGATGGAGTTTCTTGCCTTCTGTTTTGTCACCTTCCATGCCCTGCCCCCCAACTGATCTATCTTGGGATTTTTCTCATCAATTCCAATATACTTTTGAAGAACACTTATCCTGTCAGATGGGATGTAGAGCTTATCGTTATTGGCATATTCTATTACAACAAACTCATTGACTTTCCCGTCAATGCTCATTTTACATAGACCTGCATATCTACCTATACCATGCTCTTCATGGACAATCAGGTCGCCCTCTTTGAGCTGACTGAAGTGAGTCCAGTCGATTCCTTTTTTCCTGACACCTGTTCCGAGTCGCTTGGCTTTCTGTCCGAATATCTCATCCTCAACTATTACCACCAATCCCAGTTCATGCCATATGAACCCCCTTGATAACTCTCCCTGACACAGACTAATTCCTCTGCCAGGTGAAACCTGGTGCCAGTTTGATACAATTTCATCAGGTGATGAATCATAGTTTTTGAGAATCTCATTAATCCGGTGGACCTGTTGCTCAGTCCTCATGACCAGTATCACCCTGTATCCCTGGTTGCG
>JALVMZ010000419.1 GCA_027032655.1 Desulfobacteraceae bacterium | reverse complement strand
GACTTTTGGAAAAGTGTCTTTTGATAGCTCCATTAATGCAGTGTGGGATAGGCTTGTTAAAAGTGGTAAAGTGTGCATGCATAGGAAAAAGGTGGATTTAAGCAACCATGGCTAATTCAGGGCAAGGGAAAAATTATTCTTCATTTTTTTTGGCTGTAGTCTGCCTTTTCATAACATCCCTCATTGCCTCCAACATTGTTGCAGTGAAATTAATAAAGGTCTTCGGCTTAGTGCTACCTGCAGCTGTAATTGTATTCCCCATCAGTTACATCATGGCAGATGTGCTTACGGAAGTGTATGGATACTCGGCGGCAAGACGGGTCATATGGTTGGGCTTCGCATGCAATTTGATGGTGGTCTTAGTGTTCTGGATAGGAAAAGTCTTGCCTCCTGCGCCATTTTGGCAAGGGCAGGATGCATATGATCTAATATTGGGTTATACTCCTCGTTTGTTGATGGCCTCTTTTTTGGCCTATTTGGTGGGGGAGTTTTTTAATGCGTATATCATGTCAAGAATGAAGGTCCTCACCAAAGGCAAATGGCTTTGGATTAGAACAATAAGTTCTACTCTCCTTGGGGAAGGAATGGATTCCCTTGTCTTTATCACTATTGCATTTTGGGGCGTTATGCCCTCCAAAGTCCTTTTTACTGCTGTGGTTACCCAATGGCTTTTTAAAACTGGTTATGAAGTGGCTGCCACTCCCATAACCTATTTGGTGGTAAATCTTCTAAAAAGACAAGAAGGGCTTGATATCTTTGACTACGATATGGATTTTAGCCCCTTTATCCTCAGAAAATAATTCAGGATGGATGGAGAGGAGAAACAACCCGCTAATTCAAGTGCATTTCTATTAGTTTTTTGATTTCCCGGATATCCTTTCCTGTCCTTGATGGAATTTTCATATAAAGCCGGGAATTGGAGATCATTCTAAATGTGTTAGGATGGCGCTCAATGAGCTGGACAATCCTCTCAGGAGAAATGGAAGTATTTTCTGAAAAGCTCAAGGTCATGCCTGCATTGGCTACATCAAGCCTGGCTATACCGATCTTCTTCAGGAGAATTCTTAATCCTACTAGCTCAAAAAGATTTTTCACCTCTTCTGGTAAAGGCCCAAACCTGTCACGTATTTCTTCCCTAAGGGCTGTGAGCTGATTATACTGACGGACGATGGATAACCTCCTGTAAAG
>JALVMZ010000418.1 GCA_027032655.1 Desulfobacteraceae bacterium | reverse complement strand
TCAAAGTTTATATGGTGAGAATAAGCTATAATCAGAAACCATACAGGAGGATCCTGATGGAGACCTGGGGGGCCCAGTGTGTTCCAAGTCCCAGTCCTGATACAAATGCAGGAAGGTCAATCTTAGAAAAAGCCCCGGATCATCCGGGTAGTCTTGGAATTGCGATAAGCGAGGCAGTAGAGGATGCAGTATCCCGGGATGATACTCATTATTCCCTTGGGAGTGTTCTAAATCATGTGCTCCTCCATCAGACAATAATTGGGGAGGAGACCAGAAAGCAGATGGAGATGGCAGATGCTTACCCGGATATTATTGTGGGCTGTATAGGTGGTGGTTCAAACTTTGCCGGACAGTTCCTTCCCTGGCTGAGGGATAAGCTGAGTGGTGAAAAACCCAATTTACGAATAATATGTGTAGAACCCAAGGCATGCCCCACTCTAACAAGAGGTATATATGCCTACGATTTTGGTGATACAGCAGGAATGACACCACTTCTCAAGATGCATACCTTAGGGCATTCATTCGTGCCCCCGCCCATTCATGCAGGGGGCCTGAGATATCATGGAATGGCGCCCATAATATGTCATCTCTATAAGCTTGGTCTAATTGAAGCGGTGGCAGTTCCACAGACCGCTGTGTTTGAGGCAGGCATTCAATTTGCCAGAACAGAAGGTATTATTACCGGACCTGAGCCGTGCCATGATCTGAGAGTGGCAATTGATGAGGCCCTGAAATGTAAAGAATCAGGCGAGTCCAAGACCATATTAATTGCACATAGCGGACATGGTCATTTTGATCTATCAGCATATGATGCATATCTATCAGGAAAGCTCACTGATTATACATTACCCCAGGAGGAGATAGATAGGGCATTGAAGGAATTGCCATCTGTTCCTTCTGGTTCATAACCAGATAGATTCTCAGAAACAGACAGGGATTCTGTTTGAAAACAGGATCCCTGTATATTATTATAGATCAATAAATAAAATTCATTGGGAGTAAGATATGAGACTGGATTATTATGACAAAGAACAGATCAGGTGTCCCAGAGTGGGTGGATATGTTAACTTTAAGTTCTGCAGGATGGAGAATAATTTTCTTCCATGCAGATGGGTCTTAAACTGCTGGAATGAAAGGATAGACATAGAGAATTTTATCCAGGAGCATTATACCGAAGAGGATATGGAT
>JALVMZ010000417.1 GCA_027032655.1 Desulfobacteraceae bacterium | reverse complement strand
TGCTGGCCATTATTGATTTTTTTATGCTTTTATCTAAGAATTCTTTATATTCTCTATCAGATTTATTGTCTTCAAATATCCTGCCAGATGTATATCGTTTATTGGAGGTGATTTTTTTAGAATAATCCAGCCCGATATTATAGGGTGGATCATTGATAACGATATCGGCCCTTTCCCCTGCCATTAATCTCCTCACATGCCTGGGGTTTAATGCATCACCACACATTAATCTGTGCCTCCCCAGCCTGTAAATATCACCATTCTTAATATCAGTTTTGATATCCTGAATTTCTTCATCATCAACCTGATATTCATCCTCAAAGGTCTCTAAATTTTCATCAATCAGAGCAATTATTTCATCAGGCTCAAATCCAAGGATGTCCAGCAATCCACTTTCATATTTCCTGATTTCTGCGACAACTTCAGCAAGTAATTCCTCATCCCACTCTGCCAGTTCAGCAATTTTATTGTCTGCAATATTATAAGCTATTGCCTTCTCATATGGTATATCCAGGAATATAACTGGAATTGTTCTCACATTTATCTTTTTTGCAGCCTCTACCCTTGCATGTCCTGCAATTATTAAATTTTGACCATTATGTTTAATAGCAAGGACTGGATTGGTCCATCCAAACTCCTCAATACTTCTGATCAGTGTCTTTATCTGTTTTACAGGGTGTTTTTTAGGATTCTTTTCAAATGGAATTAATTGTTCTGGCTCAAGATATTCAACCCTCATTTTCACCCCTTTTTATTATCTTAACCATCCAGATTGATAATTCAGCCATGTTCTCTCTGGCTTCTTTCTTTTAACTGTTTTCTCTTTTTCCTTATCCTCTTCAGGCTTTCTGGTCCTATATGGAATATTCAGGATTTCAGCAGCCGCTGCGGCATAAACTTCAGCATCCCAGAGATGATTTGTCGTGTGCTCTGTCCTTTTTTCCCATCTCACCTTTCCCTTTTTTACGGTCCTGATTTCTGATGTTATCTGTTTCAGATAGTCCTCTGATACTCCTTCGTAAATATACCAGGCTCCGGGTTCACCGGGTGGTAGTCTCCTTTTCATAAAAATCAAATCTTTAAAAAATCCGACATTTATCAGGAATGGGGCGGCATTTCCCAGCTGTCTCCTTGCATCCCGGGATGGTAGTGCATATGGTCTCCCTTTCAGATCAGATGAGGCCCCTTT
>JALVMZ010000416.1:1042-3990 GCA_027032655.1 Desulfobacteraceae bacterium | reverse complement strand
GTTCAGGGTTGCTCTTCTTTTGATTGATGCACAGGTAACATTCTGTATTCCTGGATATGAGCTTTTTGTTGCTGGAAGATCGGGAAGAGGTGCTGTGGATGATACAATAAGAATATGCAGATTCCTTTACAGTAATCTTAGTTTCATAACCCACATAATATTTACGATGGATACACATCAGGCATTTCAGATTTTTCATGATGTATCATTAATTGATAAGGAGGGCAGAAACCCTCAGCCCTATTCTCTGATTGATGAAAAGGAGATAGTAGAAGGGAAATGGTCATTGAGTCCTTCCTTTAGAAGATATCTCGGATTGAATGAGGGAGAGGCAAGGGAGTATCTGCTCCATTATGTCAGGACTCTGAGGACAAAGGGCAAGTTCCAGCTTACAATATGGCCCTATCATGCAATGCTGGGTGGAATTGGACATGCAATAGTTCCCTCTATAGAAGAAGCGGTATTTTTCCATACCATCTCCAGAGAATCCCAGCCCATTTTTGAAATCAAAGGGAATTCCCCCCTCACAGAACACTATTCTGTGCTTGGGCCGGAAGTAACAAGTGATCATAAAGGAAACCAGGTGGGGAAGAAGAACATTCAGTTAATTGAAAGGCTCCTTTCATATGATGCAATAATTGTGGCAGGCCAGGCAAAGAGCCATTGTGTGTCATGGACAGTTAGTGACCTGCTGGATGAGATAACAGCAAGGGATCCATCCCTTTCAGGCAAGGTATATCTCCTCGAAGACTGCACTTCCCCTGTAGTTGTGCCAGGGGTGATGGATTATACTGATGAGGCAGATGCCGCTTTTAAGAGATTTTCTGAATCTGGCATGCATATTGTTAAGTCCACAACACCCATTTATGAATGGCCTGACATAAATATCTAAAAAAGGAAAGAGATGAAATTTCTAAAAAGGACGATAGGCGATCTCATTGAAGAGATATCAATGAGATATCCCAACAGGGAGGCAGTGGTTCATCCTGAGGTGGGGGTGAGGTTCAATTATTCCCTGTTTTCATGGGAAGTGAACAGGACTGCTAAAGGGCTTATAAGAATGGGTATTAAAAAGGGTGATAGGGTAGCTCTATGGGCACCCAATCTTCCGGAGTGGCTTGTGGCACAGATAGCCCTTGCCTCAATCGGTGCACTTATGGTTCCCATTGATCCTAGCATTGACAGAGATTCCCTCATTTATATCCTCTCTCAGACAGAAGCTGAGACCATTTTAATGGCAAGGGGAATTGAATCCGATGAATTTGTGGATACAATATTTTCAATAAAGGATAGTCTTCCTGCCCTCAAAAACATAGTGGTGAGTGCATCAGGCTCATATCCTGATACCATGCCGTGGTCAGAGATGACAGCACCTGGAGAGGATGTAACTGATGAGCATCTCATTAAGGTAAAAAATAGTTTGAGTCCGGATGATCCTGTGGCCATAATGTTTACATCAGGAACCACAGGAAATCCAAAAGGTGTTGTGCTTGACCATTTAGGACTCATAAATAAGTCTGTTTTTTCTGTAAAGAGGCAGGGATTAACTCATGAGGACAGACTCTGTCTCTTTATCCCTCTATATCATATGTTTGGAAACACCTGTGTTGCACTTTCAGGATTGATTACAGGTGCTACAATTGTAATTCCGTCAGTTATATTTGACCCTGAGAAGGTAATAAAGACCATCCATAAGGAGAAATGCACTGCCATATACTCATCTCCCAGCATGATGATAGCACTCCTTGATCATCCCAATTTTAATAAGAAGAGATGGAGAAATCTCAAAAAAGGGACACTCGGGGGGGCTCCATGCCCTGTGGAACTTATGAAAAGGATAGTTGAGGATGTGGGAATAAGTGATATAACCGTAGGATATGGAATAACAGAGGCATCTTCGTGGATTACCATGACCCATCCGGATGACCCGGTGGAGTTGCGAACCTCTACCATAGGAACCCCTTTGGAGTGCAATCAGATAAAAGTGGTGGACACTGAGACAGGTGAAGACCTCCCGGTTGGTAAAAACGGCGAGTTATGTGTTAAGGGGTTCCTGATGAAAGGTTATTATAAAATGCCGGGTGCAACCAGATCAGCAATTGATAAAGATGGCTGGTTTCATTCAGGTGACCTAGGAAACATTGATGAAAGAGGATATGTAAGAATAACAGGAAGGATAAAGGATATAATTATTCGCGATGGTGTTGAGATAATCCCATCGGAGATTGAGGATTTAATCTATCATCTGGAAGACGTATCCGAGGTCCAGGTATTTGGATTCCCGCATCCAAATAAGGGGAAAGAGGTGGCGGCATGGATAAGGCTTAGGGAGGGTTCAAATATCACTATTCAGGATGTAAAAAGATTCATTGAAGAGCGCCTGCCACAGGAAAAGATGCCAGGATTTATCAGATTTGTGTCAGATTTCCCCATGACAAGGTCCGGGAAGGTCCAGAAATTTAAACTTTCCCAGATGGCCGAGGAATACTATCTCAAGGAGAAGTAGCAAAAAAGAACGATATCGTATTTAGAAGTTCCATTGTTATATCAAGAGAATCTTCTTTCTGACGCAAGAAAATACAGCAAAGTCGAGCACCGTTCAATCACTGGTCAAATCGAATATTGGGCAAGAATCGGCAAGTGAGCCATGACATTGAGGATTAAGAAAAGGTTTATGATTTATGAAATGGGAGAAGATTTTTTATCAATTCTTTATATCAGGTCTTGTAAATATTGCTGAATCCCCCAGTTCCTCTTCTATCCTCAATAGCTGATTATATTTGGCGATTCTCTCTGACCTTGAAAGGGAGCCCGTCTTTATCTGTCCTGTGCCTGTGGCGACAGCAAGGTCTGCGATAAAGGTATCCTCTGTTTCACCGGATCTGTGGGATATGACCGCATTCCAGCCTGCTCTTTTTGCAAGTTCAATGGCTGCAAGTGTGTATGTT
>JALVMZ010000416.1:0-1032 GCA_027032655.1 Desulfobacteraceae bacterium | reverse complement strand
CCATCTGATTTATCAAATACATACTTTCCGTTCCTGTAAAAGGATGATGAAGCAGGGTCAAGGGCAATGATAACATCCCTGCCTTCTGTATAACCTGCTCTTCTTATGGCAAGAAGAATCATCTCCAGTGCCTGCTCGTTGGATTTAAGGTCAGGTGCAAATCCTCCTTCATCTCCCACGGCTGTTGAGAGATTCTTTTCTTTCAGGACAGATGCCAAGGTATGAAATACCTCTGCTCCAATCTGAAGTGCCTCTTTAAAGGTTCTGCCCCCCACCGGCATTATCATGAATTCCTGGAGGTCCAGATTATTTCCCGCGTGCATTCCTCCATTTAAAATATTCATCATGGGCATGGGAAGGATTGAGGCATTAACTCCTCCTATATATTTATAGAGAGGTAGCATGAGATAATCAGCTGCTGCCCTTGCTACCGCAAGCGAAACACCCAGAATGGCATTTGCCCCAAGCTTCCTTTTATTTGGGGTTCCATCAAGTTCTATTAATGCCCTGTCAATGGCCCTCTGGTCCAGTGGATCCATTCCTATTATTGCTGGTGCAATTATGTTGTTTACATTGGTTACCGCCTTTTCAACTCCTTTCCCACCATATCTCTTTTTCTTTTTGTCTCTCAGCTCAATTGCTTCATATTTACCTGTGGATGCACCTGATGGAACGGCTGCCCTGCCCATGCTTCCATCACTGAGAAATACTTCAACTTCGATGGTGGGGTTCCCTCGAGAATCCAGTATCTCCCTTGCTATTACACCCTCTATGGTATCCATGACTTGCCTCCTCCTTTTAGAGCTTGGATCTATATTTATATTTAATTTTTGTTTTTAATACAAGAAAAAGATTTTATCTCATATAGGATTTAATAAAGATTAAGATTTTTTACATGAACCATAATAAAATTCGATTTTAAATTGTTGCAAAGGTTATTTAGCATAAGATAAATCTTTATTTAATAAGAGAATTCTATCTTACTATAATAAGGCTCGCTCAGAGTTGAATATTTACAGGAACTTATAAATC
>JALVMZ010000415.1 GCA_027032655.1 Desulfobacteraceae bacterium | reverse complement strand
CATGAATATCCCTGATAATAGGTGATGCCATTTTTATGTATCTTCCAGCGTTAAACTCCTCATCAGGATTTACTATGTCAATCATATGGTGAGTGATTCCCTTTCTCTCATCAGGTGTGAGTTTCGCTGTGCCTATGTCCATATATCTGTAAACCTGCATGGAATCCGCATTTACAATCTCTGCATTAAAATGAAGGGCCAGTTCCACCGCTATATCACTTTTTCCCACTGCAGTTGGCCCTGAAATTACCACTATCTTAATCTTCTGCTGGTTGGTGAAGCCCCCCGTGGTTTTCATCTTCTGACCTTTTATGATTTTAATCTAAATCAATTGAGGAACTTAATCAATAAAAAGAGGGATTGCAAAGACTCTTAATGACATGGTAAAATAAAATAAATAAGGTTTTGCAAGATAGATACGGGGGATATAAAATTGAAATCAAAACATGAAAAATACATTTGCTCATGCGGAAAAACAGTTTCTATTAGTAACCCTTCAGATATCAGATGCCCTTTTTGTGGTAGGATTATAACGATTCCCAGCAAGGAGATGGAGAAGCCGCGAAAAGAAGAATTTGAGAAGTTTGTGGATGCCACATTTGAACTTCTTGGTGAAATCCCTGATAATGTATGTCCTTTTTCAGGTGCAAGATAGGGTTAAGTGATGATTCTCTCTGGATTTAGATCTTTACAACACATCTATTTCTGGCATTGAGATATTGGATAGAAATCCTGCCCTGGATATTCTCATTCATCATGCCATCAGGATCAAAACACGGAAAAATTATCCTATCACCCCTTGAGATATCTCCTTTTAAAGAAATAATGGTATTATTTTGGGTATTGGAGATAGATACTATTTCCAGATATGCATTCCTGTCCAGATTATAGGCAATTGGACAAACTGGCTTTAGAATGGGGAAAGCAATATGAATCCTGCTCCCCTCTGAGATACTGTCCACTTCAATCATAAGACCGCCAGCATGAGAGATAATGGATCTTCCCGGATCTGCCCATAATTCATATTCAGGGAATCTATCATTAAATATCTCAACTCTGGTCTTTATGGCATTCCAGTCCGGATATCCCTGTTCTGGCTCATTTATCATTAAGATAGGTCTTCCCAGAATTAGAATCTTTGCCATTGGAAATAACTTTATGGTATTATCGACAATGTTAATCAGGGCTTCCAATTCA
>JALVMZ010000414.1:28189-31391 GCA_027032655.1 Desulfobacteraceae bacterium | reverse complement strand
CAGCCAGCCCCCAGCCATCGGCCCCTCCCCAGACAAATGTGGACTTCTCAGACCTTGAGAGGCTCGCAAGAATAAGAAAAAAATGGGAAGGCTACCTGACCCGCATGAGCCAGGCATTTGAAAAAGCAAAAACCTTAGACCAAAACTCCTCCCTCACCCCCAAGGAGAAAAAAGAAGCATGGCAGCGTTTCCTCTCCGCCTTCTCCAAGGACAACCCATACTCCCTGAAGGACGACCGCATGAGAGAATATGCTAAAGAGAGAATAAACTACTGGAGCAGGCGTCCAGGCCCACCTCCAACAACTGCCCCCCACCTTACAAAACTCCAAAACCTGAAAAAAGCCCTCTCCTCAAAAAGAGCATACATAGGAGAAGACGAATGGAGGGCGCTTGAGTGGGCAGCAGAACATGCAATAGATTTAAGGATAAACTCCGCAGGCTATATAGAGGCAGTATTTTACAACGACACTGTAATGGTTTATATCCCGGAAGGGGAATTCCCGATGGGCCAGACAGATGAAGAAAAGAAATGGCTGATAAAGGAAGTCGGAAAGAGCGTTTATGAAAATTGGTATTCAAACGAGACCCCTGCGCACAAAGTTTACCTTGACGGTTTCTGGATATCCAAATATGAGGTTACCAACGAACAATATGTAAGGTTTCTAAACGACTCAGGGATAGACCATCAAAACGGCTGCGAAGGGAAAAAATGCATAGATACTAAAGCAGAGGCTTCTGATTCTCACATAAAGGGAAACAGGGGTAATTACTATGTGGAGTCAGGCTATGAGAAGCATCCAGTAATAGAGATAAGCTGGTATGGAGCAGTAGCCTACACAAAATGGCTTTCTCAAAAGACAGGGCTTCATTTTCGCCTTCCAACAGAAGCGGAATGGGAGAAGGCGTGCCGTGGAACAGACGGAAGGCGTTATCCTTGGGGGAATTCTTCCCCCGAAGGAGATAAGGCAAACTTCTGCGATAGAAATTGCGGTTTCTCCTGGAGAAACAAAAATGTTAATGACGGTTACAAATACACAGCCCCGTAGGCACATATCCCCAGGGTGCCTTCCCCTTCGGACTCTTAGACATGGCAGGAAATGTCTGGGAATGGGTTGCAGACTGGTATTCAAGCAGTTATTACAGCAAAAGCCCATACAGAAACCCTAAGGGACCAGAAAGCGGCTCCAACC
This sequence comes from Desulfobacteraceae bacterium, assembly GCA_027032655.1. Lineage (GTDB taxonomy): Bacteria > Desulfobacterota > DSM-4660 > Desulfatiglandales > JALVMZ01 > JALVMZ01. The sequence goes on along the minus strand of JALVMZ010000414.1, from coordinate 30,201 downwards.
TTGTCAGACGGGGCGGCAGCTGGAGCAACTACGCCCTCAGCGTCCGCTGTGCTAGTCGCTACGACGACACCCCCTCCGGCCGCTACGACAATGTGGGCTTCCGCCCTGCCCTGGACACCCGATAATAGCCCTTAGCCATCAGCCCTTAGCCTTTAGCTCAAAGTTCAGTGCTCAACGCTGGAAGCTGTGCTCCATGCCTCCTCCTCTTGATTTTGCGAAAATCGCGGCTGCAGTGATGTGGCTTCCTTCACTCCCACAGGGACCACTGCAATATTTCATTTTGATTCTCAAAATGAGAAAACTCTCTCAAAATGAGAACACTCTGGGATGGTTTTTATGCAATATGAGCCAAAAATTCTGGAAGAATTTTGGCATGTTTTTTGCTTCTTTTAAATTGGCAAATTCAAATTTAAGGAGGTAGAAATGCCTAAGGGAAGAGAAAAGGCAGCAGGGCAAAGGCCCCTTCACCTGGCGGAAAAGAAGGCAAAAAGGAGGTGAAAAATGTTTGATATGGAAAGATGCGCCCATTGTGGAAGATGGGTTCCTAAGGGCACTTATATATGTCCCTTCTGTGGGAAAAGCGTCTCAGGGTGGGATGAGCCGAAGCCGTTGATTGAAAGGTGGATAGAAGAAGAAAGGAGAATGGGGGCAATGCAAGGTTCTAATATAGGTTGCCTTTTAAATCTCGTCGGTCTGGTAGTTTTTATGGTTTTTATCCTGCTCATCATGGGGGCGTGCTGAAAGAGTAGTTTACATCAGGAGGCAGAAATGGTAAGGGAAAGCTTATCTTCTTCGCGAGGGATGGCACCAATTCTTTGTGTTCTCCTGTGTTTGAAGGCTGAGAGGGGATGTTATAAAATACAAATCGTGGACAGATTACTCTGCACCTCATTTTTCAAATTAAAAGGGAGGTGAAAGATGGCCTGGAGATGTCCAGGATGCGGAAAGATTTTTTCTGACCAGGAGGCTCAGCGGTTTGGATTTTTTTGCCCCACCTGTTCTATAAATCTTGAGCCCTATAGGGCTGGGCTAAAAACCAAGGGGATGGAAGTAAAGGGTATGGAAAGGGTTTATGTGCTTCAGGCTCAGGTGGGGAGCGGAGGTCAGGCAAGCGTATGGGAGGCAGAGGCCGGAGGGAAGAATTTTGTTTTGAAGTTTATGGCTAAGGAATCAGCCTTAGACATTCTCCAGATTTATAAGAAGATAAAAGGGATAAGCCATACGGTTCCTCTTCTGGACTGGGGGGATTTTCCTCCAGATGATATTTTCTTGGTCTTTCCTTATTTTTCTTTAGGCCATTTAAGGAGGAATCTTTTCCTGAAGGAAGGAAGCTTAGATTGGGAGCTTTTGCAGGATTTTTTAATTCAGATGAGCGAAGCTTTGGAAGATATTCATATAAAGGGGGTTGTTCACAGGGATGTAAAGCCTGAAAACATAATGGTGGAAAAGGAAGGCACAAAATATAATTTCTCTCTTGGGGATTTTGGCATTGCCACGCTTCACAGTGTAACCACAGTGAATCTTACCCCTGCTTATGCTCCTCCTGAGCTTGTGATTTACCTCGGAAAAACTGAAAATGTCAAGAGCCAAGTAACTCACAAAATAGATTGGTGGTCCTTAGGGGTGGTGCTTCTCTGGTTGATAACCGGAAAAAATCCCTTTCAGGCAAACTCTCCTGCTGTTGTGGTAAGTAAAATAAGAAATTTTGACAGGGATAATTATATGAATTCCCTTCCCATTCCTCCTCGCTGGAAATTGCTTCTTCGGGGGCTTCTTACCAAAAATCCTGTGGGAAGATGGGACGCTTCTCAGGTAAAAGCCTGGCTTTCTGGGGCAGGGAACATACCTGTATCAGCTCAAAGTGTTTCCTTCACAGCAATAAGATTTATGGGTTATGACTTTTATTCCTACGAGGATTTTGCCTCCTTTGCTTGGAGCCAACCCTGGGATAGTGTTATTCAAGATCTTTTCGGAGAGGGAAATATTTTTTCCATTCTTTCCAATGCTCCTTC